>CAJXLG010000013.1 GCA_913055885.1 uncultured Rhodospirillales bacterium | reverse complement strand
TTATAAATAAAAGGATTGAATACTATAAAGAGAAGCTATTTGACCGAATATTTAGGATATCGGAGATATCACCCCCTATGACTTTATGGACAAGAAGAAAGAAGGCCAATCATGAAAAAGAAGATAAGAAATCTGGTAGCGATCATCGCACTCGTCATCGCAGGCGTCATCTATGTCGACAACGAGTTCGAACTTGGCATTGTCGACACGGTGATGCGCATGAGCGACACGGAAGCCCCCACCCCCGACAGCCTCGTGGGCAAGCAGGTTCCGGACTTCACCGCCAGCGCGGTGATGGACGACAACACCATCAACGACACCTTCAACCTGCGCACCCATCTGGCGGATTCCTATGGCTGGATCTTCTTCTGGCCGCTGGACTTCACCTTCGTCTGCCCGTCGGAGATCCTGGCCCATGACCACCGCCTGCAGGCGTTCCAGCAGCGCAACACCAAGGTGGTGGGCGTCAGCATCGATTCCCAGTTCACCCACCTGGCGTGGAAGAACACGCCCGTGGACCAGGGCGGCCTGGGGCAGGTGCGGTTCCCCATGGTGGCCGACCTGAGCAAGGAAATCGCGCGCAGCTTCGGCGTGCTCACGGGCGGCACGGTGGCCCTGCGCGGCAGCTTCCTGGTGGACCGCGCCGGCGTGGTGCGCCACGTCACCATCAACGACCTGCCGCTGGGCCGCAACGTGGACGAGGCCATCCGCATGATCGACGCCCTGCAGTTCCACGAGGAAGCGGGCGAGGTGTGCCCGGCCGGCTGGCAGAAGGGCGACCCGGGCATGAAGAACACGCCCGACGGCGTGGCCGACTATCTCTCCAAGCACGGCGACAAGCTGTAACCGGGCCTTCGCCCGGGACGGTCCGGGGCGGCGGGTGCTCCCTTGTCGCGGGCGCCCGCCGCGCTTAGTGTGGTCCCCAAGGGGCAGGATCCAAGACCAGCAATAACGGAACGACCATGGCCGACTACGAAACCCAGGTTCTCATCATCGGTTCCGGCCCGGCCGGCTGCACGGCGGGCATCTACGCCGCGCGCGCCGACCTCGCCCCCGTCATGGTGACGGGGCTGCAGGCCGGCGGGCAGCTCACCATCACCACGGACGTGGAGAACTTCCCCGGCTTCGCCGAGCCCGTTCAGGGGCCCGAGCTCATGGAGCGCATGCAGAAGCAGGCGGAGAACGTGGGCACCACCGTGCTGCACGAGACCATCACGTCGGTGGACCTTTCCCGCCGGCCGTTCCAGGCCGTGGCCGATTCCGGCAAGACCTTCAGCGGTCAGACGGTCATCATCGCCACGGGCGCCTCGGCGCGCTGGCTGGGGCTGGAGGGCGAGACCACCTTCCAGGGCCAGGGCGTGTCCGCCTGCGCCACCTGCGATGGATTCTTCTTCCGCAACCGCGAGGTGGCCGTGGTGGGCGGCGGCAACACGGCCGTGGAGGACGCCCTCTTCCTCACCAAGTTCGCCAGCAAGGTGACGCTCATCCACCGCCGCGACTCCCTGCGCGCCGAGAAGGCGCTGCAGGACCGGCTGTTCAGGTGCGACAACGTGGATTTCGCCTGGAACAAGGTGGTGGACGAGATCAAGGGCAAGCGCACCCTGCCCGCCGGGGTCACGGGGCTGGTGCTGCGCGATACGCAGACGGGGGAGACGAGCGAGCTGCCCGTGGGCGGTGTCTTCATCGCCATCGGCCACACGCCCAACACGGGGCTGTTCCAGGGCCAGCTCGACATGGACGCGGAAGGCTACATCAACACGAAACCCGACAGCACGGCGACGAGTGTTCCGGGGGTCTTCGCCACGGGGGACGTTCAGGACAAGGTCTTCCGGCAGGCCGTGACCGCCGCCGGCACGGGCTGCATGGGGGCGATGGAGGCGGAACGCTTCCTGACCATGGGCGACGGCGGCTAATTCCCCGTTTCCAGGGGGCACGGGGGCAACGCGGGGACGCCGGATCGGGCACCCGGAACGGGCGGCCGGCGCGGCGGCCCCGAAACGGATCACGGGGGTTACCATGCCCTACCGGGCGGGCATGACGCTCGACTGGGACAAGCTGCGGGTCTTCCACGCGGTGGCCGAGGCCGGCAGCTTCACCCATGCGGGCGATACGCTGAATCTGAGCCAGTCGGCGGTGAGCCGGCAGATCAGCGGGCTGGAGGAAAGCCTGGGCGTGGCGTTGTTCCATCGCCACGCCCGCGGGCTCATTCCCACGGAGCAGGGCGAGAACCTCTACCGGACGGTGCACGAGGTCTTCGCCAAGCTCGCCATGACGGAGGCCCAGATCACGGAGAGCAAGGAGCGCCCCAGCGGCCCCTTGCGCATCACCACGGCGGTGGCCTTCGGCAGCATCTGGCTGACGCCGCGCATGAAGGCGTTCCAGGAGCTCTGCCCGGACATCCAGACCAGCCTCATCCTGACGGACGACGAGCTGGACCTTTCCATGCGCGAGGCGGACGTGGCCATCCGCATGGGCCCGCCGCGCCAGCCGGACCTGGTGCAGCGGCACCTCATGTCCATGCACTACCACGTCTATGCGTCGCCGGAGTACCTGCACGCCCACGGCATCCCGCAGACGCCGGCGGACCTGGACAAGCACAAGCTCATCGCCTTCGGCGACGAGAGCCAGGCGCCCGTGGCGCGGCTCAACTGGATCCTGGAGGCCGGCGTCCCCTCCGGCCGGCCGCGCGACCCGGCGCTGGAGGTGAACAACATCTACGGCATCTTCCGCGCGGTGCAGAGCGGGCTGGGCATCGCGGCCCTGCCCGACTATTTCGGCCGCGAGTCGGGGGACCTGGTGGAGATCCTGCCGGAGCTGCACGGGCCCACGGTGGAGGTGTACTTCGTCTATCCGGAAGAACTTCGCAACTCCCAGCGCATCGCGGCCTTCCGCGACTTCCTGGTGCGCAAGATCAACGAGGCAAGGGTGTAGCGGCGCGCGCCAGGCCGCGCCGGCCCGGCCCTGCACCATTTTTTCTTTTTTCCTTCGCCGGCTGGCGCGGCACAAAGCACCGGCGAAGAAAAAACCGCCCCCTACGCCCCGAACACGTCCCGGAACGTGGCCCGCAGGGCGCTGTCCACCTCGGGCATGGTGATGGTGTGGCCCAGGTCCCACAGGCTGGTGACGCCGTGCGCCGAAATGCCGCACGGCACGATGCCCTCGAAGTGGGACAGGTCCGGGTCCACGTTCAGGGCCACGCCGTGGAGGGTCACCCAGCGGCGCACGCGCACCCCGATGGCGGCGATCTTGTCCTCGCGCCCGCCCTGGCGCGGCACCCACAGGCCCACGCGGCCGTCGCGGCGCTCCGCCGTAACGTTCAGGCCGTCGAGGGTGCGGATGATCCATTCCTCCAGCCACCAGACATAATCCCGCACCCCCAGGCCGCGCGCCTTCAGGTCCAGCATGACGTAGGCCACCCGCTGGCCCGGGCCGTGATAGGTGTAGCGCCCGCCGCGCCCCGTCTCGTAGACGGGAAAATCCCCCGGCCGCGTAAGCTCCGCCGGATCGGCGCTGGTGCCCGCCGTGTACAGCGGCGGATGCTCCAGAAGCCACACCTGCTCCGGCGCCGTGCCGTCGCGGATGGCGGCCACGCGGCGCTCCATGTGCGCCAGCGCCTCGGGATAGCCCACCGGGTCGTCGCTTATGGTCCATTCCACCGCCAAGAGGGACCTCCGTTCTAGGTGTCGGGTCGCCGGCGTCGTGTTTCGAGGCTTTTTCCTCAAGGAAAAAGCACCTCAACACGACCTGAAGCTCACCACGCGCCCGCGCGCCGCGCCACCACCAACGCCCGTTCGATGTCCCCAAGATCGCGCCGGCATTCCAGCACAACAAGGTTCTGATCGCCATACAGCGTCCGCGCGGCCTCCGCCTGCCCCGCGCCCAGTTCCAGCACGGCCACGCCGCCCGGCGCCAGCAGCCGGGGCAGCGTCGCCGCCAGGTGGCGGTGGGCGTCCAGGCCGTCGGGCCCCGCCAGCAGGGCACCCGGAGGTTCGTGGTCGCGCACCTCGGGCATCAGGTCGGGCCATTCCCGGTCCGCCACATAAGGCGGATTGCACACCACCAGGTCCGCCGCCCCGTCGGCCAGGGCATCCGCCCAGTCGCCGCACGCGAAAGCGGCGCGGTCGGTGAGCCCGAGCGTATCGGCATTGGCCCGCGCCACCGCCAGGGCGTCCGGCGAACGATCCACGCCCGCGCCCCACAGGGCCGGCCGTTCGGCCAGCACCGACAACAACAGACACCCCGTCCCGGGCCCCAGGTCCACCACCCGCCCGGCCGCGGCCGGCAGGTGGTCCAGGGCGGCGGCCACCACCGTTTCGCTGTCCGGACGGGGGATGAGGGTCGCCGGGCCCACGCGGAAGTCCAGGCCCCGGAAGGGCTGGTGGCCCGTGATGTAGGCCAAGGGAACGCGGCGCGCACGCCGGGCCACGGCGTCCTCGAAGGCCACCGCCGCGTCCGTTTCAAGAGGCGCCTCCGGCCGGCTCAACAGCCCGGCGGGGCCGATGCCGGCCAGGGCCTCCAGGAGCCGGCGCGCTTCCGGGCGCGCCCCGGGCACGCCGGCGGCCTCCAGGCGGCGGGTGGCGTCGCGGACGGCGTCTTCGCGGCTGGGCATGAGCGCTTTCCGAACACCAACGCGTCATCCCGGAAAGGTTCGGGCGGCGCACGCCGCCCGAACCTTATCCGGGACCTTTCCAATACCGTACGGGCGTTTCTTCGACAGAACACCGTACGGGTGGACGGAGATCCCGGATCGCTTTCGCGCCGGCTGGACGCCGCCGCGAAAGCGTCCGGGATGACGGCCTTTACGCAGAACAAGGGGCCGCCCTCCCCGAAGGGAAGACGGCCCCAAGGTTCGGCCGGCGTCACGGGCCGGACGGCATTTACATCATGCCGCCCATGCCACCCATGCCGCCCATGCCGCCCATGTCGTCGCCGCCGCCGCCGGAGCCCTTCTCGTCCGGCTTCTCGGCGATCATGGCTTCCGTGGTGACCAGCAGGCCGGCCACGGACGCGGCGTCCTGCAGGGCCGTGCGCACCACCTTCGTGGGGTCGATCACGCCGGCTTCCAGCAGGTTGGTGTATTCGCCGACCTGGGCGTTGTAGCCCCAGTTGGCGTCATTGCTCTCGGAGAGCTTGCCCGCCACCACGGAGCCGTCCTCGCCGGCGTTGTGGGCGATCTGGCGCACCGGGGCGGAGAGGGCGCGGCGCACGATGTCCAGCCCCACCTTCTGGTCGTCGTTGGCGACCTTCACGCTGTCCAGCGCCTTGCGGGAATACAGGATGGACACGCCGCCGCCCGGCACGATGCCTTCCTCCACCGCGGCGCGGGTGGCGTGCAGGGCGTCGTCCACGCGGTCCTTCTTCTCCTTCACCTCGGTCTCCGTGGCGCCGCCGACGCGGATGACGCCCACGCCGCCGGCGAGCTTCGCCAGGCGCTCCTGGAGCTTCTCCTTGTCGTAGTCCGAGGTGGTCTCGTCGATCTGGCTGCGGATCTGGTTGCAGCGGGCCTCGATGTCGGCCTTGTTGCCGCTGCCCTCGACGAGGGTGGTGTCGTCCTTGGTCTGGGACACGCGCTTGCAGGTGCCCATCATGTCGAGGCTGGCGCTGTCCAGCTTGATGCCCAGCTCCTCGGAGATCACCTGGCCGCCCGTCAGGATGGCGATGTCCTGGAGCATGGCCTTGCGGCGGTCGCCGAAGCCGGGCGCCTTGGCGGCGCTGATCTTGAGGCCGCCGCGCAGTTTGTTGACCACCAGCGTGGCCAGGGCCTCGCCCTCGATCTCCTCGGCGATGATGAACAGCGGCCGGCCCTGCTGGATGATCTGCTCAAGGAGCTGCAGGATGGGCTGAAGCGTGGAGATCTTGCCATCCGTGATGAGGATGTACGGATTCTCCAGCTCCGTGGTCATCTGCTCGTTGTTGGTGACGAAGTAGGGCGACTGGTAGCCGCGGTCGAACTGCATGCCCTCGACCACGTCCAGCTCCGTCTCCAGGCCGCGGGCCTCTTCCACGGTGATGACGCCGTCCTTGCCCACCTTGTCCATGGCGTGGGCAATCATGTCGCCCACCTCGCGGTCGCCGTTGGCCGAGATGGTGCCGATCTGGGCGATCTGCTCGCTGGTGGAGACCGGCGTGGCCCGGTTCTTCACGTCCTGGACCAGGGCCTCGGTGGCGGCGTCCACGCCGCGCTTCAGGTCCATGGGGTTCATGCCGGCGGCCACGGCCTTGGCGCCCTCGCGCACGATGGCCTGGGCCAGCACGGTGGCGGTGGTGGTGCCGTCGCCCGCCATGTCGGCGGTCTTCGAGGCCACCTCGCGCACCATCTGGGCGCCCATGTTCTCGAACTTGTCCTTGAGTTCGATCTCCTTGGCCACCGTCACCCCGTCCTTGGAGATGCGCGGCGCGCCGAAGGACTTTTCCAGGACCACGTTGCGGCCCTTGGGACCCAGCGTAACCTTCACGGCGTCGGCCAGGACGTCGACGCCGCGCAGCATCCGGTCGCGCGCGTCAGTGGAGAATCGAATGTCCTTGGCGGTCATGTTTCCTTGTCTCCTCCTTGCTGGCGGGCCTCGGCCCGCATCAACACCAACGGGTCCTTACGCGAGGGTGCCCATGATGTCGGACTCCTTCATGATCAACAGCTCCTCGCCGTCGATCTTGACCTCGGTGCCGGCCCACTTGCCGAACAGCACCTTGTCGCCTTCCTTCACGGACATGGACAGGATCTCGCCCCGGTCGTTGCGGGCGCCCGGCCCGACGGCCAGCACCTCGCCCTGCATGGGCTTCTCCTTGGCCGTGTCGGGAATGATGATCCCGCCGGACGTCTTCTCCTCCTGCTCGATGCGGCGAATGAGCACGCGATCATGCAGCGGCTTGAATTTCATGGGTCCACTCTCCATTCGAATGGGTATTTTCGGCACACCTGATTGTTCCAGGCCTCCGGCGAGGGCCGCCCGTTCGGCGGGCTCTGGCACTCCCCGGCGGCGAGTGTCAACGATCTAGGCGCCGGGGTCTCACCCTGTCAAGGGCGGGGGCGGGAATTTTCATCGGGGGCCTGCGACGGCGCCTCTTCCGCTTCCGCGGGGAGGCGCTTGCGTTCCACGAAAATGAAATAAAGGTTGCGGAAGTAGATGAACAGCCCACCCGCCTGGCCGGCGATGAAGACGGGATCGCCGCGCCAGATGGCGTAGGACAGGAGCGTCGCCCCGCCGCCGATGGAGAAATACCAGAAGGCCAGCGGAATGACGGACCGGCGCTGCTTCTCGCTCGCCATCCACTGGATGATGAACCGGGCGGAAAACAGGATCTGGCCCAGGAAACCGATGCCCACCCAGATGGCTTCCGTGGTGATCTCGAAAGGCATGGGCTCAGGCCTCCTCCGTCGGCCGCACGGCGGCGCACTTGCCTCGTCTGGCCAGCCACAGCACCCCGGCGAGGTCCACCACGCCCGCCGCGGCCCGTTTGGCGATGCCGTACTTGGACGTGCCCTCGCGGCGCGGGCGGTGGTTCACGGCCACGGACTCCACGCTTCCGCCCCGGCGCACCATGAGCGCCGGCAGGAAGCGGTGCATGTGATCGAAGCCGGGCAGGTCCAGGAAGGCGTCGCGCGTCATCACCTTGAGGCCGCAGCCCGTGTCCGGGGTATCATCGCCCAGGAGACGCCGGCGCAGGCCGTTGGCGATGCGCGACGCCGCCCGGCGCATGGCGCTGTCGTGGCGCGTCGCCCGCCATCCCGCCACCATCAGGGCGTCGGGATCGTGGGCGCCGCGCAGGCGGCCCAGCAGGGCCGGAATGTCCGCCGGATCGTTCTGGCCGTCGCCGTCCAGGGTGGCGACGAAGCGGCCGCGCGCCGCCTTCACCCCGCTTCGCACCGCCGCCGACTGGCCGGCGGCCCCGGCGTGGCGCACGACGCGCAGCGCCGGATGGTCGCCGCGCGCCCGGCGCAGGCGGTCGGGTGTGGCGTCACGGCTGCCGTCGTCCACGTAGACCATCTCGTAGGCCTCGCCGGCCCCTTCCAGGGCGGCGGCGATCTCGGCCACGAGCGGACGGATGTTGTCGGCCTCGTTGTGCACGGGCACCACCACGGAAACGGCGGGCGGGTCGGCGGGATCGGCGGTGGTCATGCGGGCGGCGACTCCGGATACCGGCTGGACGGCTCGGCCGCGTCGGCCGAATCCCCGCCGAGATAAACCGCCCGCACCGTCGGGTCAAGCCGCACGCGCTCCGGCAGGCCGCTGGCCACCGCGCGGCCGTCCGCCAGCACCACCACGCGGTGGGCGTGGCCGAAGACCACGTCCATGTCGTGTTCGGTGAAGAGCACGGCCAGGCCGTCGTCGCGCACCAGGCCGTCCACCAGGGCCATGAGGGCGTGCCGCTCGTCGGGCGCGGTGCCCGCCGTGGGCTCGTCCATGAGCAGCAGCCGCGGCCCCGCCGCCAGGGCCAGGGCCAGGTCCAGGCGCTTCAGGTCGCCGTAGGCCAGGACGCCGGCCGGCCGGTCCGCCAGGGCCGACAGGCCGACCCGGGCGAGCAGCGCGTCCGCCTCGGCGCGGTGGCGGCGGCGCGCGGCGCGCACGGGGTCAAGGGTCCCGCCCCGCCGGGCCAGGAGCGCCGCCTGCACATTGGCGCGCACGCCCAGGGAGGGGAAGGCCGCCGCCGTCTGGAAGGTGCGGCCCACGCCCCGGCGCGCCAGACGCCCCGGCCGCAGGCCCAGAACGTCGCGGCCGTCCAGGCGGACGCGGCCGGCGTCGGCGGCGAGCTGACCGCCGATGATGTTGAAGCAGGTGGTCTTGCCGGCACCGTTGGGCCCGATGAGGGCCACCGCCTCGCCGGCGGCGACGCTGAAGCTTACGCCGTCCACCACGGTGCGGCCGTCGAAGGCGCGCGTCACGCCGGCCACGTCGAGAAGGGCGCTCATGATCCGCGTCCCCGCAGCCGGTTGCCGATCCCCGCCAGCCCGCCGGGCGCCGCCACCACCAGCAGCACGATCACGCCGCCCAGCACCATGCGCCACAGGTCCGTGCGGGTGGCCAGACCCACCTCCAGGGTCTTGAAGACGGCCGCCCCCAGCACCGGCCCGGCCAGGGAGTGGACGCCGCCCAGGAGCATCATGACAAGCGCCTCCACGGAGGTCTCCACGGCCAGCACGCCGGGAAAGACGCTGCCCTTGAGCCAGGCGTAGAGCCCGCCCGCCAGGCCGGAGACGCCGCCCCCCACCAGGAAGGCCGCCAGGCGCAGCCGCGCCACCGGCAGGGCGGAAGCCTCGGCCCGGCGCGGGTTGTCGCGCGCCGCCCGCACGCCCTGTCCGGCCGGGCTGAAGGCGTAGCGGCGCAGGCCCAGCAGGGCGAGGGCCACCAGCCCCACCGCCAGCAGCGCATAGGCCCACGGCATGGCGAAGACGCCGCCGGGCCACAGGCCCAGGATGCCGTTGTCGCCGCCCGTGACGCCGTACCACTGGGTCGCCCCGGCGTGCAGGATCTCGGCGAAGGCGAGGGTGAGCATGGCGAGGTAGACGCCCGAGAGCCGCACGCACAGCGGTCCGAAAGCCAGCGCCCCGGCCGCCGCCAGGAGGGTCCCCGAGACCAGGCCGCCGGCGAGGCCGACATCCAGATACTTGTGGGCCAGGGCGGCGCCGTAGGCGCCCAGGCCGAAGAAGGCGGCGTGGCCGAAGGAGATCATGCCGCCCAGGCCGGTGATGACCTGAAGGCCCGCGGTGAACAGGGCGAGGATGGCGATCTCCGCCACCACCATCTGGAGCCAGCCGCCGCCCCACAGGGGCACGGCGGCGGCCACCGCCAGCACCACGCCGGCCGCCACCCACGCCGGCCGGCCCCATGCCGGCAGGGGCGGCGGCGCCGCGTGCTCCGCCGTGCCGCCGGCCGGCGGGCGCTCGCCCAAAAGGCCCTGTGGCCGTACCACCAGGGTCACGGCCATGACGACGAAGGGCAGCACCAGGGTGGCGTGCGGCAGGTAGGCCAGCCCCACGGCATTGAGCACGCCGATGAGCACGGCGGCCAGATAGGCACCGGTGACGCTGCCCATGCCGCCCACGATGGTGATGACGAAGGCGAGCACCACCACCTGGGTGGCAAGGTCGGGGTGGATGGTCTCGCGCGGCATCTGGAGCGCCCCGCCCAGGCCGGCCAGGAAGGCGCCCAGGGCGAAGACGCCGGTGAACAGCCAGCGTTCGTCCACGCCGCAGGCGGCCACCATGCCCCGGTCCTGGGTGGCGGCGCGCACCAGGATGCCGAAGCGGGTGAAGCGGAAAAGCGCCCACACGGCGCCCAGGACCAGCGGGCCCAGGGCGATGAGGAAGAGGTCGTAGGCGGGCACGTTGCTGCCGAGCAGCGGGAGGCTCTCCTGAAGCCCCGGCGCCCGCGGCCCCAGGCGGTCGGCCGGCCCCCACAGCAGGATGACGCCGTCGCGGATGATGAGCACCAGGCCGAAGGTGGCGAGCAGCGAGAACAGTTCCGGCGCGCCGTAGACCCGGCGCAGCACCAGCATCTCCACCCCCGCCCCGAAGGCGGCCACGGCCACGGGCGCCGCCAGCACGGCGGGCCAGAAGCCGATGGCGGGCTCCAGCGTCAGGGCCGCGTAGGCGCCCAGCATGAACAGCGACCCGTGGGCGAAATTCACCACCCGGGTGACACCGAAGATGATGGACAGCCCGCTCGCCACCAGGAAAAGCGACGACGCGCTGGCCAGGCCGGTCAGGGTCTGGACGACGAGAAATGCCACGGGATGCCTTTCTCCGCGCTGCGCGGCACGGCCCCCAGTCTTGCCGCGTCGGGCCGCGTTCGTCCATACATGGGGCGACACCAGGACGGCCCTTCACCGACGGACCGTCCGGGCATCGCCCGCCCCTCGGCCCGCGAAGGCGGGGCCGGGCACGGCCCGGCCCCGCCCGGGACATCGCGGTTCAGCTACCCCCGCCCTGCGGGCACCCGTTCTTCAGCGTCTTCAGCAGCGTGTTGAGCTTATCGGGAAGTTTCGGGGAATGCATCCGGTACTTGTTGTCGTCCGGATCGGGCGAGGAGCTGTTGATCCCGAAGACCCGATAGTCCTGGCTGCTGGCCTCTTCCACGGTGGGCTTGACCCACGGGCCGCCGCTGGACCCTGAGCCCAAACCGATGTAGCTCATCCGGATCCTGCTTGGGGAACCGGGAATGGCGCTCACATCCCCGCTCTCGCGGTACATGTGCTTTCCGCCCTTGTTCGCCGGATAGCCCATGGCCGTGCCCTCCCGGGGCAGGGAGTCCCCGGCGGCGAAGGTCAGGTGGTGTGGGGACTCGTCCTGCATGCGGAGAAGGGCGTAATCATGGGGGAATTGGCTGTTGTTGTCGGCCGCGTTCTTGTAGGCCCTGGGGATGGCGGCGCAGGCATAGAGGGTATGCATCGCCGCCGTCGCTCCTTCCTTGGCCTTGTAGAAGGTCATACTCCTCTTCCAGCCCGGCCCCGCCTTGTCGTAGACGCAGTGGGCGGCCGTGAGCACCACGCGGGGGGCGACGAAGCTGCCGGAGCAGTACGACACCGTGGTCGCATTTTTCCGGGCGGCGAGCTTGCCCACACTCTGATAGGGCTGCCGGCTGTTCGGCTCGGTGACCTTTTCGAGGGCATGATGTTGGTGACGGCCGGACGACGGCCCGGCCTGAAAGCCGGGCAGCCCCACCGGACCGGCGTTCTGGATGACCTTGACGGGGATCACCCTGCCATCGGCCCGGTGCTTGATCAGGAAGTCGGCGGGGTCGTGGGCGGCGGCGCCCGCCCCGGCCAGGAAGACACCGGCGCCGGCGGCCAGACCGACGACGCGGGAACACAGTCGGGTGGGTGTGGTGAGGACGGAAAGATGGTTCCGCTTCATGGGGGACCTCCGTGGTTGTGCGGTTCACGGTGATGCCGTCGATGTGACGGCGTCCCCCCTTTGCGGCGTGGCCGGCGGCCACCCGGGGTGCCCCGTTTTTCCCCCGCACAACCGGCCCCCTAACGGAGACGGCCGGTCCCGCAGCAGCGAGCCCGCGGCCCGTTATCGCGCCGCCCGTGCGGCGCCCCTCCCGGCCGGCGTGCCTCGCTGGTCCGAAACCTACGGCCCGCCCGGCACGCCTGTCAATAGCCGGACGGGCCGTCGCACAACCGAGGGAAGCTATTCCGCCGCCTTCGCCGGCGCCTCCAGGAGGTCCAGCACCCTGCCGGCGGCTTCCGGGATGGGCGTGCCGGGGCCGAAGATGGCGTCGGCGCCGTTCTCCTTCAGGAAATCGTAGTCGCGGGCCGGCACCACGCCGCCCACCACCACGTGGATGTCGTCGGCGCCCTCGTTGTGCAGGGCGTTGACCAGCTCGGGCACCAGGGTGCGGTGGCCGGCCGCCTGGGTGGAGATGCCCACCACGTGCACGTCGTTCTCCACGGCCTGGCGCGCCGCCTCGTCCGGCGTCTGGAAGAGCGACCCCACGTCCACGTCGAAGCCGAGGTCGGCGAAGGCCGTGGCAATGACCTTGGCCCCCCGGTCGTGGCCGTCCTGGCCCATCTTCACCACCAGCATGCGCGGCCGCCGACCTTCTTCCTCGGCGAAGCGCGTCACCCGGTCGCGCAGGGCGGCGTAGCCTTCGTCGCCCTCGAAGGCGCCGCCGTAGACGCCCGAGACCGCCTGGGTCTCGGCGTTGTGGCGGCCATAGACCTTTTCCAGGGCGTGCGAGATCTCGCCCACGGTGGCGCGCGCCCGGGCGGCCTCCACGGACAGGGCGAGGAGGTTGCCCTCGCCGCTCTCGGCCGCCGCCGTCAGGGCGTCGAGGGCCTTTTGACACGCCTGTTCGTCCCGCTCGGCCCGCAGCTTTTCCAGGCGTTCCACCTGCTTGTTGCGCACGGCCGTGTTGTCGATCTCCAGGGTCTCCACTTCCCCGGCGGCGTCGCTTCGGTACTTGTTGACGCCCACGATGACGTCCTCGCCGCGATCGATGCGCGCCTGACGGCGGGCGGCGGATTCCTCGATGCGCAGCTTGGTGAGGCCCTTTTCCACGGCGCGGGTCATGCCGCCGGCGTCCTCCACCTCCTGGATGGCCTCGCGCGCCGCCTCGGCCAGGGAATGGGTGAGCGCCTCGACGTAGTAGGAGCCGCCCAGGGGGTCCACAACGTCGGGGATGCCCGATTCCTCCGCCAGGATGAGCTGGGTGTTGCGGGCGATGCGCGCCGAGAAGGGCGTGGGCAGGGCGATGGCCTCGTCCAGGGCGTTGGTGTGCAGCGACTGGGTGCCGCCCAGCACACCGGCCATGGCCTCGATGGTGGTGCGCACCACGTTGTTGTAGGGGTCCTGTTCCGTGAGGCTGACGCCCGAGGTCTGGCAGTGGGTGCGCAGCATCAGGCTGCGCGGATCCTCGGGGCCGAACTGCTCCATGAGTTCCGCCCACAGCAGACGCGCGGCGCGCAGTTTCGCCACCTCCATGAAGAAGTTCATGCCGATGGCGAAGAAGAAGGACAGCCGGGGGGCGAACGAATCGACGTCAAGCCCCCGCCCCAGCGCGGTGCGCACGTATTCCAGGCCGTCCGCCAGGGTGTAGGCCAGCTCCTGCACGGCCGTCGCCCCCGCCTCCTGCATGTGGTAGCCGGAAATGGAGACGGAATTGAATTTCGGCATGTTTTCCGCCGAATACTGAACGACGTCGGCGACGATGCGCATGGAGGGTTCCGGCGGATAGATGTAGGTGTTGCGCACCATGAATTCCTTGAGGATGTCGTTCTGGATGGTGCCCGACAGCTTGTCGGGCGACACCCCCTGCTCCTCCGCCGCCACGATGTAGCCGGCCATGATGGGCAGCACCGCCCCGTTCATGGTCATGGAGACGGACATCTCGTCGAGGGGGATGCCGTCGAACAGGATCTTCATGTCCTCGACGGAATCGATGGCCACGCCGGCCTTTCCCACGTCGCCCACGACGCGCGGATGGTCGCTGTCATAACCGCGGTGGGTGGGCAGGTCGAAGGCGACGGAAAGCCCCTTCTGCCCGGCCTTCAGGTTCTCCTTGTAGAAGGCGTTGGATTCCTCCGCCGTGGAGAAGCCGGCGTACTGGCGGATGGTCCACGGCCGGTTGGTGTACATGGTGGCGCGCACGCCGCGCACATAGGGCGGGAAGCCCGGCAGGCTGTCCACGTGCTCCAGGTCTTCCAGATCCCCGGCCGTGTACAGGGGGCGCACCGCGATGCCCTCGGGAGTGTGCCGGGTCAGGTCGTCCGCCGACCCGCCCTTGAGCTCCTTTTCCGCCTGGGCCTTCCAGTCGTCCCGCCCGCGCTCGGGAAAATCCGCCATGGCCGCCTCCGATGCCCGATGATTTTTTGCACCTGCGAAGAATAGCGGAAGCGGCCCGGCCTGTCCATTTCGGGCCGTCGCCCCGGTCCTTCCCGGATGCCCGTGGCGCGGCGCCCTTCCTTCACGGGCGCCCGCCCGCCATCGTCATGTTTCGGTGCTTTTCCCGGACGGAAACGCGTTGAAGGATAACGGCATGGGCCCGCCACCGTGGCATGATACAATCGCGGTGGCTGCGACTGGCGTTCCGGAGGGGCCATGAGTCGGTTTCCGTGGCGCGAAGATTATGCCGTGGGCGATCCGCTCATCGACGCCCAGCACCAGCGGCTGGTGGCGCTGGCCGACCTGTTGGTGACGGCCCTGGACGAGGGGCGTCCCGACGACGTGGTGGACGAGGCCCTCGCCGCCCTCGTGGTGTACACGTCGCGCCACTTCGCCGACGAGGAAGCCTATTGGGGGCGCATCGGCTCGCCGCTTCTGGAAGAGCACAAGGCGCAGCACAACGCCCTGGCCCACGAGGTGACGGGCATGGAAAAGGCCCGCGAGCGCGGCGACCGGGCCATCGCGGAGCGTCTGGTGCGCTGGGTCACGGGACGGCTCATCCCGCACATGACGGATGCTGACCGGGCGGCCCTGGAGGCGGCGCCGGCGGCCGGCGAATCGCGAAAGGATCCGTCATGAGCGAGACGCAGGGGGCGCGGGAGATGACCGCCGAGACCCTGGCGGCGCGCTACGGGCCCAGGGCCCTGAACGGCACCCAGGCCATCGACCTGGAGTCGCTGGTCCCGGCCGGGCAGAGCTTTCCCGCCGACAGGCCGCCACCCGCGCCGGTAGGGCCCCTGGTGCGCGCCGTCCTGGACGACTTCCTGGCCGACCAGGGGCATTACGTCTTCCCCGGCGGCGGCCGGGTCCTGGTGTACCAGCCCGGAGCGCCGCGCGGCCTGGCCGATCTCAAGCTGCGCGCCATCAAGGCGGAGATCGAGCGCCGCGCCGGGGCCGAACTGGCCCCCGCCCCCGCCAGCGCGCCGCCGGCCTCGCGCCGGCTGGACCCGGAGGCCTTCCGCCAGGTGGCGGCCCGCGCCGGCAAGCGTGCCGTCTTCCCCCTCGACCTCGCCGAGATCCTGCTCAACGCCCCGGGCAGCGACGAACACCTGCCGCGCCGGGCCAGGCGCGTCATCCGGTCCGTCCTGGACGACTATCTGCACGACAACGGCTATTACGCCTGGCCCGCGGACAGCCGGGTGCTGCTGGTGCTGCCGCGCATGCCGCGCGGCCTGGCCCGGCTCAAGCGCGACGCCATCGCCATGGAAGTGCGCCGCAGCGTCGAGGAGGCCTTCCCCGACCTGCGCGGCAAGGCCGACAGCCAGGCCCGCCGCGACACCCTGGCCGGGCCGCTGCCCGCGAAGGGCGGCCGGGCGCGTCCCACCCCGGCCGAACAGAAGCTGTGGGACCAGGCGGTGGAGGCCATGGCGGAAAAGCTGTGGCCGGGCTACGACATGGCCAGCCTGACCAGCCTGCCCGCCAACACGGAGTGCCGCTTCCTGCCCATCTGGCGGGTGCCCGGGCACATGCTCACGGGCTATCTGGTGCAGGTCTACCAACTGGACAGCAAGGGGACGGTGCTGGCGACCGATCCCCTGGGCGGCGAGCCCGGCTCGGCGCCCGACCCCGACCACATCAACCGCCTGGACCTCCCCATGCTGGCCCAGGCCATCGTCAGCCTGGAAGACATGGAACAGAGCGGCCGCCGCGCCGTGGTCTTCCTGCCGGTGCACTACCAGACCCTGGCGCGGCCGCGTTTCCGGCGGCTGTTCCTGGAGATGTTAAGCCGCCTCACGGAGACCACGCGGCGGCTTCTGGTGATGGAGCTGGTGGACCTGCCCACCGACCTCGCCGTCAGCCGGCTGGACGACCTCGTGCGCCAGCTCCGCCCCTTCTGCCGCGCCGTGGTCGCCCGCGTCCCCCTGGGCCGGCGCGATTTCCGGCCGTGGCGCAGCCTGGGCCTGCACGCCGTGGGCGCGGACGTGCGCGCCTTCGCCGGCCCCGAGGCCGACCTCATGAAGAGCATGGACGGCCTCCTGGACGCCGCCGCGCCCTTCGGCTTCAAGACCTACGCCCACGGCCTGACCACGCGCAGCCTGACGGTGGCGGCCATCACCAGCGGTTTCGAGTACATCGCCGGGCCGGCCATCGCCCCGCCCGTGCCGGCGCCCGGCGGCGTGCGCGACTTCCAGGCGCGCGACCTGTACGATTCCCTGGCCACGGCGCCCACGCCGGAAGGCTAGCCCGGATTGTCGCACCGGTCGATGGCTGTGCGCCGGTGGCGCGTTCTCGAAAAACGTCGCCACACGCGTGTGTCGCGGCATCCGTCACAAACACCGTGTTTCGAGGCTTTTCCTTGCGGAAAAGCACCTCAACACGACGAACCGGCGGCGTTTTTGCGTCCGGTTTTTCCGGTACATCGTCGTCTTGAGGTGGCGCGCCCCCGGCGCGCCCTCGAAAGACGACGCTCGCGGCCTACCCCGTTTCCGCCGCGTCGGGATAGAGCGGCAGGTAGAGGGTGGCGATGGCGCCGCCCTCGGGCGCGTTGGCGAGTCGCAGGGCGCCGCCGGCATCCGTCACCAGGCCGTTGGCCGAGGCCAGGCCCAGCCCCGTTCCCTTGCCCACTTCCTTGGTGGTGAAGAAGGGGTCGAAGGCACGATCAAGAGCCCCCTGCGGCAGGCCGGGCCCGGTGTCGCGGACGACGATGCGCACATAGCCGTCCGCCGGGGTCAGGTCCAGGGCCTTGATGCGCTCCGGGGACAGCGCCTCCGGGGCCACCTCGATGCGGACGCGACCCGTGGCACCGGCCATGGCGTCGCGCGCGTTACCCACCAGGTTGAAGAGCACCGTCTGCAGCCGCGCCGGATCGATCCACGTGGGCGCCGGCGTGGGCGTGATGGTGGTGTTCAGGGTGATGGTGGTGGGCAGGGTCTCCATGAGAAGCCGCAGGGAATCCTCCACCACCCGGTCCACCCGGGCATAGACCTTGTGGCCCACCTCGGCCCGGCTGAACTCCAGGATGCTGGCCACCAGATCGGCGGCCCGGCGCGCCGCCGTCACCACACGGTCCAGCCGGTCGTAGTCGCGGCTGTCGGCCGCCTGGTGATCGCGCACCATGCTGGCCATGGTGATGATGGGGACGAGGAGGTTGTTGAAATCATGCGCAATGCCCCCGGCGAAACCGCCCAGGGCCTCCAGTTTCTCCGTCTGCGCCAGGCGGCGCTCGGCCTCCAGGCTTTCCGTGATGTCCTCGCCGATGATGGCATCGGCGGTCATGCTGCCCGCATCGTCGTGCATGGGGGCGCGGCGCGTGCGCAGCACCAGCCGCCCGCCGTCGCGGTGCCACACGGTTTCCACCTCGCCGGCCAGGGCCCGGCCGGGCCCGTCGGGGCGCGACGCCTGATCGGGGCAGCGGATTTCCGCCCACGTCCGACCCACCATTTCCTCGACGCTGTAGCCGGTGATGCGGACAAAGGCGTCGTTGACGTAGCGGATGCGGCCGTCCCGGTCGATGAGGGCGACGAGCACCGGCGCCTCGGCCACCACCCGGGAAAGCTGGCGCACCTCCGCCTCCGCCCGCTCGCGCTCGGTGACGTCCTCGCCCGAGCTCAGGAGGTAGGCGATGGCCCCCGTTTCGTCGCGCACGACGGCATTGCTCCAGGCGATGACGCGTTCGCTGCCGTCGCGGGTGACGACGCGGTTGCGGAAGGATTCGGGCATGCCGCTTCCGCCCCGGATCAGCCCCCGGAAATAGGTGCGCACCGGCTCCTGCTCGTCAACCGGCAGGACGGCGGCGAACCAGTCCCGCCCGCGCAATTCGGCCTCCCGATAGCCCAGGACCCGGCTGCCGTAATCGTTGAGAAGGCGCACCCGGCCGTCGGGCGCCAGGGCCACCACGATGGTGGGCACCACCGACAGAAGGTGGCGCAGGCGGGCCTGTTCCCGCGACAGGCTGCGCGCCGCCGCCTTGCGCGCCACGGCGTAGCGCACGGCGCGGCCCAGGATGCCGCCGCGCGCCAGCTCGTCCTTGGTGATGTGGTCCTGGGCGCCGACGGCGAGCGCCTGGGCCCACAGATCCCGCCGGTGCGCGGCGGTGAGCACCACCACGGGCAGGCCGGGGGCCGCCGCCACGACGCTTTCCACCGTGGCGATGCCCTCCGAATCGGACACGTCGGGATCGAGCAGGACCACGTCGAACCGGCCCCTGCCGCCGGTGAGGCGCTGGCGCGCGGCGGCCAGGGTGACGACCCAGTCCACCGTGGCGGTCTCGGCCAGCTCGTCATCCAGGAGCCGACTCACCATCTCGGCGTCCGCGCGGGCATCCGCCACCAGCAGCAGGGAAAAGGTGTCCGCCATGAGCCGGCCTCCCACGGGGAAAGCAATGCGGGACTTCGCGTATCCGGGACTTCATAGTAGCATGATGCAAGGACGAAAAGATTCCCGACTTGTTCGCAATCCCAGGCAGTTACAAAGGGATGACGCCGGCATGGCGGCTCAAGGTCCCGACACCCCGGATGCCAGCACGCCGCCGCCCCTGTGCGCCGCCGCGGCGCCGCTCCTGCAGGGCGGCATCACGCCCGACGCGGCGGCGGCGGCGGCACGCCGCGTCGCCGGGCTGGCCGGGGTGCGGGCGGCGTGGCTGGCATGGCGCGACACATGGCGCGGCGCGGGGCCCCTGGCGCCGGACACGTGGGCGGCGGTGGAAGCGGTGACGGCCCGCCTTGCCGGCCCGGCCTGCCTGCCGGGGGACAGCGAGGCGGTGGAAATACGGGTGTTTCCCGTCCTGGAGCCTGGGGACCCGGCGTGGCTGGTGGTGGGGCTGGCCGCGCCGGCGGCCCCGGCCACCGACGCGGAACTCACGGGGCTGGCCGCGGTGGTGGCCGACGCCGTGGCCCTGGCGGCCCGCCACGAGCGCCAGGCGGCCACGGACGATCACCTGGCGTGGGCCATGCGGCGACTCACCATGGCCACCCTGGACCAGGAACGGGTGGCGCGCGCCGTGGCCCACGACCTGCGCGAGCCCGCCCGGGCGGTAAGCCTGCATGCCCAGCTCCTGGTGCGCATGGTGGGGGGCGACGTTTCCCCGGAGGTGCGCGGCACCCTGGATCACGTGGTCAGCGAGGGTCACGACCTGCGCCAGCGCCTGGATGCCTTCCTGACCTACCTGGAAGCGGGCGACATGCTCAGCCGGCCGCGGCCGGTGGCCCTGTCGGACAGCCTGGAGGCGGCCCGCCAGCGTCTGGCCGCGCCGAGCGGCGCGCCGCCCCTGCGTCTGGTCCACAACGGCCTGCCCACCGTGTACGGCGATCCGGAGCGGCTGACGGAACTGTTCCGGCATCTGCTGCACCACGCCCTGGCCCACGCCCGGCGCGAGACCCCGTGCACCGTGACGGTGACACTGGCGGACGAGGGCCGCCCGGGAACGGTGGAATTCGCCTATGCGGGGCTCCCGCCCCTGGTGCGCAACGACGAGGACGCCTTCGACATCCTGGTGCGCCTGCCCGGCGGCGAAGAGCGCGGGCTGGCCTGGGACCTGCCCATGGTGCGGCGCATCGTGGAGGCCCACGAGGGCCGCATCTGGCTGCAGGCGATCGACGGCCCCCGGGTGCGTTTCCACCTGTGGCTGCCCGTGACGGAGGACCCGGCGTGAACCGCCGGACGCGGCGCTTGACGGTGGTTGCCCCACCCGCCCCTCGCCCGGGCGCCAGCAGGCGTCCGGGCGGGTGGTAAGGCCGGGCCGGACGAGGCTCAGGGGTTGGGGGTGGGACATAGTTATTGTAAAAGGATTCTTCTTCATGGCCCGTATCCTGGTGGTGGACGACGAGAGCCTGGCCCGCTTCTCCCTGCGGGAGATCCTGGAGGACGCGGGCCACAGCGTGCTGGAGGCGGCCAACGGCGTGGAAGCCCAGGCAACCCTGGACGACCATGCCGTGGACCTCATCATCACGGACCTCCTGATGCCCGAGAAGGAGGGCATCGAGTTGACGCGCGAGGTGGTGGCGCGTACGCCGGCCATGCCGGTGATCGCCATTTCCGGCGGCGGGCGGGCGCACCGGACGGGGTTCCTGGACGTGGCCGAGCACTTCGGCGCCCGCGCCACCCTGCGCAAACCCTTCACGCCGGAGGAGGTCCGGGCCGAAGTGGCCCGCTGCCTGCCGGCATCATCATCCTGAGGACGGAGGCGGCGTGATCGACGATGGGCTGACGGACCGCCTGCTGACCGACGAAGGCCCCGCCACCCCCCTGACCCTCATGGGGCGGAACGACCTGACGGCCTGGCTGGCCGACCAGCCGGTCGCCGTGCGGGCGTGGGTGGAAGCAGCGGGTTTCGACGCCGCGCCCGCCAGCGTGTGCCGCCTGCCCGGCGCGGACGGCGACGTGGCGCGGGCGCTCGTGGGCACGGGCGACGGCCCGCCCGACACCTGGACCCTGGGCGACGCCGCGCGCCACCTGAAGCACGGCATCTGGCGCCTGGACCCCGAGCCCGATCCGGAAGCCGCCGACGTCCTGGCCCTCGGCTGGGTACTGGGGGGCTATGCCTATAACCGTTTCAAGAGCGAAACGGACGATGCCACGGCGGCCCTGGTGTGGCCGGCGGCGGCGGACCGGACGGCCGTGACGCGGGCCGCGCGCGGCACCGTCCTCGTGCGCGACCTCATCAACACCCCGGCGTCGCATCTGGGCCCGGCCGGGCTGGCGGAGGCGGCCGGTTCGCTGGCGCAACGGCACGGCGCCGAGCTTACTACGATCGTGGGCGACGACCTGCCGGCGGCCGGCTGGCCGGCCGTGCACGCCGTGGGCCGCGGCGCCGGCCGCGCGCCCCGGCTCATCGACCTGCGCTGGGGCGACCCGGAGCATCCCCGGGTGGTGCTGGCGGGCAAGGGCGTGGTGTTTGATACCGGTGGCCTGGACATCAAGCCGGCCGAGGGCATGAAGCTCATGAAGAAGGACATGGGCGGCGCGGCGCACACCCTGGCGCTGGCGGAGATGGTCATGGACGCCCGCCTGCCCGTGCGCCTGCGGCTGCTGGTGCCGGCCGTGGAGAACGCCGTGGGCGCCGATGCCATGCGGCCGGGGGACGTGGTCGCCACGCGCGCCGGCACCACGGTGGAGATCGGCCACACCGACGCCGAGGGCCGGGTGGTGCTGGCCGACGCCCTGGCCGCGGCGGCCGAGGAGGACCCCGCCCTGGTGGTGGACTGCGCCACCCTGACGGGCGCCGCGCGGGTGGCGCTGGGGCCCGAGGTACCCGCCTTCTTCACGCCCGACGACGGCCTCGCCCGGGCCCTTGGGGCGGCGTCGGAGGCCGTCGGCGATCCCGTGTGGCGGCTGCCGTTGTGGCGCGCCTACGGCGATGCCGTGACGGGCAGGGTGGCGGACGTCACCAACGCCCCCGAGATGCCCCAGGGCCACGGCGGGGCCATCACGGCGGCCCTCTTCCTGGAACGCTTCGCCGGCCGCGACCGTCCGTGGATCCACCTGGACCAGATGGCGTGGATGCCCAGGGCGCGGCCGGGCCGGCCCGAGGGCGGGGAGGCGCAGGGGCTGCGCGCCCTGTTCCGCTTCCTGCGGGACCGTTTCGGAGGCGAAGCGACATAAACCAAACCTTAATCCGGGCCGTGTCACGGCACGGTGGCAGGAGGCGCCGGCCGCCGGCGCCGGAATTTCATCCAAGGCCGAAAACCACCGAGGGGTCATGGCTGTCGATCTGAAGGCGATGGAAGCGCTGGATTTGTGGCGGGGCGCCATATCGGAAGGGGTGCGCCGCGACGCGCCGGACCTCTCGGCGCGCCAGATGGCCCTTCTCCTCACCGTCTATCTGCTGCCCCAGCCGCACACGGTGCGCGGCCTGGCGCAGCGGCTGAACATCTCCAAGCCGGCCGTGACGCGCGCCCTGGACCGGCTGGCGGACCACGGCCTGGTGCGCCGCAAGGCGGACGACAACGACCGCCGCAGCATCACGGTCCAGCGCACCATGAAGGGCTCCGTTTTCCTGCGCGAGTTCGGCGACATCATCGTCCAGGCCGGCAGGGAAGCCACGGCCGATCCCGAGGCCCACACCGAAATGGCGGAAGACTCCGGGGACGGGGACTGACCAGAGGGGGCGCCCGCATGGCCGGGGACGCCGCGAGCGCGGACGTGGGCGTCGGCGTCCAGATCGGAAGAGCACACGTCTGAACTCCAGTCACGTCCGCATCTCGTATGCCGTCTTCTGCTTGAAAAAAAA
>CAJXLG010000012.1 GCA_913055885.1 uncultured Rhodospirillales bacterium | reverse complement strand
CCGATCCAGGGGCACCTGGTAGCCTTCGCGGAACTCCCGGAAGCTTTCGTCGAAACTGAATCCGGGATCCACCTTTTCCGCCCAGCGGCCCAGCGCCTCGCCGTGCTGGATCTCCTCCTCGGCCCAGGTGCCGGCCATTTCGCGGAAATAATCGTCATCGGAAAAGACGTTGCGGAGGTAGTAGGCGTAGTCGGCGGCATTGTGCTCCACCATGGAGGCCGCCTTCACCACGCTCAGAAGCTCTTCGGAAACCTTTTCTGGATCGACCTTGTCCCAGGCAATGTCGTCCAGCGTCCAGTGCTTCATGATGACCCCCCTGCCATCCGGAACGCGAAAACCGGGACGCCCGCGAGGAGCCGCCCCGGCCTTCACTCTCGGTGCCTGCGCCCGTCAGCGCAAGAGGGGACTATTTTTCCTGGACGGCCGCCTGCATGGCTTCCGCCACGGCCATGCGCTGCTCGGCCTTGCGCATGGCATAGTCCCCTTCGGCCTCCTGGGCCGCCTTTCGGGCGGCATCCATCTCCTGCTCCGCCCTGGCCTGGCTGAGTTCGGCCATGGGAACGGCCTCCTCGGCCAGGATGGTGCACCGGTCCTCGGTAACCTCGGCGAATCCGCCGGCGACGAAGACGCGGTCGCTCACCTCGTTGTTGTCGTGGATGTCCACGACCCCGGGCCGGAGGGTGGAGAGCATGGGGGCGTGGTGGCGGAGGACGCCGATGTCGCCCTCGCCACCCGGCACCACCACCATGTCCGCCTCCAGCGAGCGGAGCAGGGCTTTTGGTGTGACCAGTTCGAGTTCCACCTTCTGGGCCATCGCCGGCACCCCCTACGCGGCCTCGGCGGCCATCTGTTTGCCCTTGTCCAGGGCTTCCTCGATGGTGCCGACCATGTAGAAGGCGTTTTCCGGAAGCTGGTCGTGCTCGCCTTCCACGATCTGCTTGAAGCCCTTAACCGTGTCCTCGATCTTCACGTAGACGCCCGGCGTGCCGGTGAAGACCTCCGCCACGTGGAAGGGCTGGGACAGGAAGCGCTGGATCTTGCGCGCCCGGGCCACGGTGAGCTTGTCCTCTTCGGACAGCTCGTCCATGCCCAGAATGGCGATGATGTCCTGCAGGTCCTTGTACTTCTGCAGCACCCGCTGCACCTCGCGCGCCGTGTAGTAGTGCTCCTCGCCGACGACGCGGGCATCCAGCACCCGCGACGAGGAGTCCAGCGGGTCCACCGCCGGGTAGATGCCCAGCTCGGCGATGGAGCGGGCCAGCACCGTGGTGGCGTCCAGGTGGGCGAAGGCCGTGGCCGGCGCCGGGTCCGTCAGGTCGTCGGCGGGCACGTAAATGGCCTGCACCGAGGTAATGGAGCCCTTGGTGGTGGACGTAATGCGCTCCTGCAGCTCGCCCATCTCCGTGGCCAGCGTCGGCTGATAGCCCACGGCCGACGGAATGCGGCCGAGAAGCGCCGACACCTCGGCACCCGCCTGGGTGAAGCGGAAGATGTTGTCCACGAAGAACAGGACGTCCTGGCCCTCCTGGTCGCGGAAGTATTCCGCCACCGTCAGGCCGGTGAGGCCCACGCGGGCGCGCGCTCCCGGCGGCTCGTTCATCTGGCCGTAGATGAGGGCGGCCTTGGAATTGGGGCCCTCCGTGTCGATCACCCCGGATTCCAGCATCTCGTGGTACAGGTCGTTGCCCTCGCGGGTCCGCTCCCCGACGCCGGCGAAGACCGAGTAGCCGCCGTGGCCCTTCGCCACGTTGTTGATGAGCTCCATGATGAGCACGGTCTTGCCCACGCCGGCACCGCCGAACAGCCCGATCTTGCCGCCCTTGGGATAGGGCTCCAGGAGGTCGATGACCTTGATGCCGGTCTCGAGAATCTCCGTCTCGGTGGACTGTTCCACGTACTCGGGGGCGCTTTTGTGGATGGAGGCGCTGCCGCTGGCGTTGACGGGCCCGCGGTAGTCGATGGGCTCACCGATGACATTCATGATGCGGCCCAGGGTTTCCGGCCCGACGGGCACGGTGATGGGGTCGCCCGTGTCCGTCACTTCCTGGCCGCGGGTGAGGCCGTCGGTGGAGTCCATGGCGATGGTCCGCACCTCGGATTCGCCCAGGTGCTGCTGCACCTCGAGCACGAGGCGCTCGCCCTTGTTGTCCACCTCGAGCGCGTTCTGGATGGCCGGCAGTTCGCCCTCGAAGCGGGCGTCCACGACGGCGCCCAGGATCTGGGTGATGCGGCCGACGTTGTTCTTCATGGTGTGCTCCCAAACACTTGTGGTCACACGGGGCGCACAAGCGGCCTAGACCGCTTCGGCACCCGAGATGATCTCGTTCAGCTCCTTGGTAATGTTGGCCTGGCGCTGCCGGTTGTAGGTAAGCGTCAGGTCGTCGATCATCTCGCCGGCGTTGCGGGTGGCGTTGTCCATGGCCGTCATCCGCGCCCCCTGTTCGCTGGCGTAGGATTCCAGCAGGGCCCGATAGACCTGCACCGAGAGATTCTGGGGCAGAAGCTCGGCGAGGATGCCGTCCTGGGACGGCTCGTACTCATAAACGGCCTGCGCCGCGCCGGCGCGTCCGGCCCCCGTGCCCACGCCCGTCTCGACGGTGTCGGGCAGGGCGAAGGGGATGAGCTGCTGGTGGGTCACCACCTGCGTCATGGCGGACTTGAAGCGGTTGTACACCACCGTGCAGACGTCGAACGCCTCGTGATCGAAAAGCTCGCGGATGCGGCCGCCGATGTCGCGGGCCTCCTCGTAGGTCACCCCCTTCTGACCGGCGACACTGTCGTAGGTCTCGACGATGAAATCGCCCATCTCCCGCTTGAGCACCTCGTGCCCCTTGCGGCCGATGGTGATCATCTTGACGGTCTTGCCGGCTTCACGCAGGTCGCGCACCTGCTTGCGCACGTCGCGCACGATGTTGCCGTTGAAGCCGCCGCACAGGCCGCGGTCTGAAGTCACCACGACGATGAGATGGGTCTGATCGCGGCCGTTGCCCACGAGCAGCGGCGGGGCGCCCGGCGCCCCCAGCACGGTGGCGGCGAGCGCGCCCACCATGCGCTCCATGCGCTCGGCGTAGGGGCGGGCCTCTTCCGCCGCCTCCTGGGCGCGCCGCAGCTTGGACGCCGCGACCATCTTCATGGCCGAAGTGATCTTCTGCGTCGATTTGACGCTGTTAATCCGGTTCCGGAGTTCCTTGAGACTGGCCATGACCTCGGGTCCTTAGTGGCTGACCGGGCTTCCTTCCTGTCGCGGCGTCCTTACGCGAAGGTCTTGGCGAACTGGTCCATGAACGCCGTCAGGGCCTTGTCCGTCTCGTCGGTGAGCTGGCCCTTGTCCCGGATGTCCTTGAGGAGCTCCGGCTGCTTGGTCTTGAGCTGGTCCAGCATGGTGTTCTGGAAGCGCAGCACCTGCTCGCGCTCGATGCCGTCCAGGTAGCCCCGGGTACCGGCGAAAATGGCGGCCACCTGCTCCTCCACCGGCATGGGCGCGTACTGGTCCTGCTTGAGGAGCTCCTGCAGCCGCGCGCCGCGCGCCAGCAGCTTCTGCGTGGCGGCGTCCAGGTCGGAGGCGAACTGGGCGAAGGCCGCCATCTCGCGGTATTGCGCCAGCTCCAGCTTGATCTTGCCGGCCACCTGTTTCATGGCCTTGATCTGCGCCGAGGAGCCCACGCGGCTCACCGACGTGCCCACGTTCACGGCCGGCCGGATGCCCTGGTTGAACAGGTCCGTCTCCAGGAAGATCTGGCCGTCGGTAATGGAAATGACGTTCGTGGGAATGTAGGCCGAGATGTCGTTGGCCTGGGTCTCCACGATGGGCAGCGCCGTCAGCGAGCCGGCGCCGCGCTCGTCGGAAAGCTTCGCCGCGCGCTCCAGGAGACGGGAGTGCAGGTAGAACACGTCACCCGGATAGGCCTCGCGGCCCGGCGGCCGGCGCAGCAGCAGGGACATCTGGCGATAGGCGACGGCCTGCTTGGACAGGTCGTCGTAGCCCACGAGGGCGTGCATCTTGTTGTCGCGGAAGTACTCGCCCATGGCGCAGGCGGAATAGGGCGCCAGGAACTGCATGGGCGCCGACTCGGAGGCCGTGGCCGCCACCACGATGGAGTATTCGAGGGCGCCGTTCTCCTCCAGCGTCTTCACGATCTGCGCCACGGTGGAGCGCTTCTGGCCCACGGCGACGTAGATGCAGTACAGCTTCTCGCTCTCGTTATCGGTGTTGTTGACGGCCTTCTGATTCAGGATCGTGTCCATGATCACGGCCGTCTTGCCCGTCTGGCGATCCCCGATGATGAGCTCGCGCTGCCCGCGCCCGATGGGGACCAGGGTGTCGATGGGCTTGAGGCCCGTCTGCATGGGCTCGCACACCGACTGGCGCGGGATGATGCCCGGCGCCTTGACGTCCACCTCGCGGGTTTCCGTGGCCTTGATGGGCCCCTTGCCGTCGATGGGATTGCCCAGCGGGTCCACCACGCGGCCCAGGAGCTCCTTGCCGGCGGGCACCTGGACGATTTCGCCGGTGCGCTTGACCGTGTCCCCTTCCTGAATATTGCGGTCGTCGCCGAAGATCACGACGCCGACGTTGTCCTTCTCCAGGTTGAGGGTCATGCCGCGCGTGCCGTCGGCGAACTCCACCATCTCGGAGGACTCGACGTTGTCCAGGCCGTGGATGCGGGCAATGCCGTCACCCACCGACAGCACGGTGCCAACGTCGGCGACCTCCGTCTCGGCCCCGAAATTGGCAATCTGGTCCTTGAGGATCGCGGAGACCTCCGCGGCGCCGATATCCATCACCCAACCCCTTTCATGGCGAGCTTGAGAGACCTGAGCTTCGTGCGCACGGAGCTATCCACCATGCGCGAGCCCACCTTTACCACCAGGCCGCCCAGAAGGGACGGGTCCACCCGGGCGTCGATGGCCACCTCGTTGCCCATCGCCTTCTTCAGGTTGGCGGCCAGCGCACTTCGTTGCTTTTCCGTCAGTTTCTTGGCCGACACCACCTGCGCCGAGACCTCGCCGCGCCGCGTCGCGCGCAGGCTGAGATACGCCGCGATGATGCCGCCGAGCTTGAACAGGCGGCGCTTCTGCGCCAGCAGCCCGATGAACCGGCGGGTCAGGTCGTGCGCGCCACCCTTGTCCAGGACGGCCAGCACGCCGTTCGTCTGATCCTCGCGCGACAGGACCGGGCTGCGAATCAGGCGGACGAAATCGGCGCTCTGATCCAGAAGCGACTGGAGCGCCCGCAGGTCGTCCGCCACCGTATCCACCAGCCCGTCCTGCTCGGCCAGCTCGTACAGGGCGGTAGCGTATCGCTCGGCAACGCCGCCCGCCTCGTAGTCCTCTGAAGCCACAGCAGCTCCCTTCCACCTGAAGGCCGGGCCGGCCCCGGCCGTGTTTCCTTTCCCGTCGCGCCCGGCGTGCCCGCCGCGCGGCAGCCCGTTCGAGGCGCCGGGGGGATGCGATCGGGGCGCGCGTCCGGCGCGTCCCGTGACGCCCCGGCAATAAGGCAAAGCGGTCGTAACACACTCGGGGGGGCCTTGCAAGACGGTCCCCCCGCTTTTCTTTCGCATCGCAGCGAAGCCCGCTCCCCCGGCGTTTCTCACATGAAGCTGTACGGATCAACGTCCACGTGGACGCGAACGCCGCGCGGGATGTGGACGCTGTCGAGCCACGTCCGCAGGCGCGCCTGCAGGGGGGCGTCGCGGCGCGCCTTGACCAGCAGGCGCCGCCGGTGGCGGCCGCGCAGGACGGCCAGCGGCGCCGGCGCCGGGCCCAGCACCGCCAGGCCGTCGCCCTCCGGCGCGCGGCGGCCCAGGGCGTCGGCCACGCGGTCCGCCGCGTCGGGCTGCGCCGCCGTCACGATCACCGCCGCCAGGCGCCCGAACGGCGGCATGCCGGCGGCGCGGCGGGCTTCCATCTCGGCCGCCAGGAAGCCGTCGCGATCCCCCTCGGCCAGGGCGCGCATCACCGGCTGATCGGGCTCGTGTGTCTGGAGGAGCACGCGCCCCGGATCGTCGCCGCGCCCCGCCCGGCCGGCCACCTGCGACAGGAGCTGGTAGGTGCGCTCGGCGGCGCGCAGGTCGCCGCCGGCCAGGCCCAGGTCGGCGTCCACCACGCCCACCAGGGTCAGGGCCGGGAAGTGGTGGCCCTTGGCCACCACCTGGGTGCCGACGAGGAAGTCCACCTCGCCCGCTTCCATGCGCCCCACCAGGTCGGCCACCGCCTGCGGCCCGGTGAGGGTGTCGCTGGTCATCAGGGCGGTGCGCGCCGCCGGGAAGCGGCGCGCCACCTCCTCCACCAGGCGCTCCACCCCCGGCCCGCAGGGCACAAGCGAATCGGTGGCGCCGCACTGCGGGCACGCGGGCGGCCGCGCCATGCCCTCGCCGCAGTGGTGGCACACCAGGGCGCCCGTGCGCCGGTGCTCCACCAGCCACGCCGTGCAGTGGGGACAGCCCAGCCGGTGGCCGCACGCGCGGCACAGCGTGAGGGGGGCGTAGCCGCGCCGGTTCAGGAAGAGCATGGCCTGGCGTCCGGCCGCCAGGGTGGCCCCCAGGGCCTCCACCAGGGGCGGCGCCAGCCAGCCGGGGGCGCGGGCGCCGTCGTCGTCGGCCGGCAGGCGCTCGGGCGGCCGGCGGCGCAGGTCCACGGTCTCGATGGCGGGCAGGACGGCGCCGCCGTGGCGCGCCGGCAGGTGGCGGTGGCGGTAGCGCCCCGCCCCGGCGTTGGCCATGCTTTCCAGGCTGGGCGTGGCGGAGACCAGCACCGCCGGCAGGCCGCCCAGCCGGGCCCGCACCACCGCCATGTCGCGCGCGTTGTAGAGGACGCCGTCCTCCTGCTTGAAGGCGGGCTCGTGCTCCTCGTCCACGACGATCAGGGCGAGGTCGCGGAAGGGCAGGAACAGGGCGGAGCGCGCGCCCACCACCACGGACGCCCGGCCCTCCGCCACCCGGCGCCAGGTCTCGCGGCGCCGGCCGGGCGACAGGTCCGAGTGCCACAGGGCCGGGCGGGCGCCGAAACGGGCCTCGAAGCGTTCCAGCCACTGCCCCGTGAGGGCGATCTCGGGCAGCAGCACCAGGGCCTGCCGGCCCTCCGCCAGGGCGGCGGCCACGGCGCGGAAGTACACCTCCGTCTTGCCCGAGCCGGTGACGCCGTCCAGGAGCGTCACGGAAAAGGCGTGCTCGCGCACGCGGGCGGCCAGGTCGGCGCCCACGGCCGCCTGGTCGGCGGAAAGCGCCGGGCGGGGCCGGTGCGGGTCGGGTTCCGGGGCGTCGGCGTCGGCCTCCGCCGTGACGGGCACCAGGGCGCCCGCGTCGGCCAGGCCGCGCACCACGTTGTTGCCCGCGCCGGCGGCGCGCGCCAGGTCGGCGGCGGGGCGCGGGTGGGCCGTGGCGGCCGCCCACACCCGGCGCCGGGCGTCCGTCCAGCGCAGCCCGGGCGGCGGCGCGTCGGCGGGCGCGTACAGGGTGCGCCGGCGGCGCGGCCCGGGGACGGCCGCCAGGGCCATGCGCAGCACCGAGCCGCGCGGCGCCATGGTGTAGCCCGCCACCCAGTCCACCAGGCGGCCCAGCGGCGCGGGCAGCGGCGGCACGTCCAGCACCGCCGCCACGGGCCGCAGCCGGCCGGCGGGCACGTCGCCCTCGCCCGGGCCCCACACCACGCCCGTCTCGTGGCGCGCCCCCAGGGGCGCGCGCACGATGGCGCCCGGCGCCAGGGCGGTGCCCTCGGGCACGGTGTAGTCGTAGGCGCCGTCCACGGGCAGGGGCAGCAGCACGGCCACCCGCTCGCCCGGTGCGAACGCCCTGGTCGTTTGCGCCGCCATGCCCTACACTCCCGGACGGACCACGGAACCAGCGGACCCCACCATGAAAGTCTTCCTCGACACGGCCGACCTTTCCGAGATCGAGGCCCTGGCCGCCACGGGCCTGGTGGACGGAGTCACCACGAATCCCAGCCTGGTGGCGCGCTCGGGCCGGCCCTACAAGACCCTGCTGGGCGAGATCTGCGCCACCGTCCCCGGCCCCGTGAGCGCCGAGGTGACGGCGCTGGACGCCGCCACCATGGTGGAGGAGGGCCGCGTGCTGGCGGGCATCGCCCACAACATCACCGTCAAGGTGCCCGTGGGCGAGGCGGGGCTCAAGGCCTGCGCCACCCTGCGTGAAGAGGGCATCATGGTGAACGTCACCCTGTGCTTCAACGCCGCCCAGGCGCTCCTGGCCGCCAAGGCGCAGGCCACCTTCGTGTCGCCCTTCATCGGCCGGCTGGACGACGTGGGAGCGGACGGCATCGGCGTCATGGCCGACATGGTACGGCTCTTCGCCACGCACGGCCTGCGCAGCCAGGTGCTGGCCAGTTCCCTGCGCCACCCGGAGCACGTGGTGGCGGCGGCCCGCGCCGGCGCCCAGGCGGCCACGGTGCCGCCCGCCGTCATGCACCAGCTCTTCGCGCACCCCTTGACGGACCGGGGGCTTGACGCCTTTCTCGCCGACTGGGCCGCCAGCGGCCAACAGATCCTGGACACCTGAACGGAGGGACGGCGACCGCCATGACCGATTCCACCGACGACCGTTCCACCGACGCCCCGAACGTGGAACCCCTGCCGGGCGATGCCGCCCTGCCCGACGGCGAACGCGTCGCCGAGTACCTCAAGACCTACCCGGACTTCCTGGAGCACCATCCGGAAGTGCTGGAGGCCCTGACCCCGCCCGAGCGGCGCACGGGCGAGGACGTCGCCGACCTCCAGCGCTACCTCATCGAGCGCCTGCAGAACGAGGTGGAGACCCTGCGCGGCACGGCGCGGCACCTCATCAACACCTCGCGCAGCAACATGACCACCCAGGCGCAGACCCACGCCGCCTGCCTGGCCGTGCTGGAAGCGGAATCCCCGGAGGCCGTGGTGCACGCCGTGAGCGACGCCCTGCCCGGCCTGCTGGACGTGGACGTGGCGCGCCTGTGCGTCGAGGCGACGGAGGCGACGCCCGGCGTGCTGCGCGAGGCGGGCTGCACCCTCCTGCCGCCGGGCGACATCGACCTGCTGCTGGGCGACGACGAGACGGTGCGCCTGCAGGAGCACAGTGACCCGGCGCCCGGCGTTTTCGGCGAATGGGCCGACACGGCGCGCTCCGACGCCATGGTGCGCCTGCGCCTGGGGCCCGACCTGCCGCCCGGGCTGCTAGCGCTGGGGTCGCACCACGTGGGCATGTTCCATCCTGATGACGCGCCCGACCTGCTGATCTTCCTGGCGCGCGTCATCACCCTCCACCTGCGGACCTGGCTGCGCGCATGACGGCGGCGGACGACACCGCCGCCGACCCGCGCCCGGCGGCGCCCGACGTGCTCGAGGCGCTGTCGGCGTGGCAGGCGTGGCTGGCCGACGAGCGCCGCGCCAGCACCCACACCCTGGACAACTACGCCCGCGACGTCCTCGCCTTCCTGCGCTTCCTGGCCGGCCACCTGGGGCGGCGGCCCGACCTGGCGGCCCTGGAAGGGCTGACGCCCGCCGACGTGCGGGCGTGGCTGGCGGCCCGGCAGCAGGCGGGCATGGCGCGCACCTCCACCAACCGCGCCATGTCCAGCGTGCGCACCTTCTTCCGTTTCCTGGACAGGACGGCCCGCGCCAGCAACCCGGCGCCCGAGGCGGTGAAGACGCCGTCGCCGCCGCGCCAGGTGCCGCGCGCCCTGTCGCCCGAGGACGCGCGGGAGGCCATCGGCACCGTGGGCGCCCTGTCGGACCAGCCGTGGATCGCCCGCCGCGACATCGCGCTGTTCACCCTCATGTACGGCTGCGGCCTGCGCATCGCCGAGGCCCTGGACCTCAACCGGGGCGACGTGCCCGAGGGCGACACCCTGCGCATCCACGGCAAGGGCCGCAAGGACCGGGTGGTGCCCGTGCTGCCCGTGGTGCGCCAGGCCATCGCCGACTACCTGGAGCACTGCCCGTGGCCCGGCGGGCCCGACGCGCCGCTGTTCGTGGGGGCGCGCGGCAAACGCCTCAACCCCGGCGTGGTGCAGCGCCAGATGCGCCGCGTGCGCGCCCTCCTGGGCCTGCCGCCGGGCACCACGCCGCACGCCCTGCGCCACAGCTTCGCCACCCACCTGCTGGCGGGCGGCGGCGACCTGCGCACCATCCAGGAGCTCCTGGGGCACAGTTCCCTGTCCACCACCCAGCGCTACACGGAGGTGGACACGGCGCGCCTGGCCGAGGTGTACCGCGACGCCCACCCGCGCGCCCGGCGCGACGAGGGCTGACGCCACAACATCCGCGGGGAATCCGGACCGGACCGGTCCGGGCGGCACAGGAGGGACGCATGGCGGGAACGAGAAGCCTTGGAAGGCGCCTTCTGCGCGAAGGGGGGAAAGGTGTTCTTGGCCTGGCCATGATGGCCGCCCTGGTTTGGCTGGCCTTTTCCCTTGGCGCCTGGATGGCCGAGAACAACACGCCCCTCGCCTACCGCGCCGGTCTGTCGGCGCAGACGGTGACGGGCGCCGTGCTCGACCTTGCCGGGTCGGCCGACGAACGCCCCGTGGAGTCCGAGCGGCTTACCCTCAAGGTATCGGGAAGCCCGCCGCGCGGCCCCATCCTTGCCGTGCCGGGCGGTACCCAGGCCCTGCTCCTGAACCGCAAGGGCCGTATCGTCCACCGCTGGGACGTGGATCACGCCGAGGCCTTCCCCGGGAGCGACCTTCCCGACACGGCGGTGCGCTGGCGCGAGCCCGTCCTCATGCCCGACGGCGACCTGGTGGCCGTGCCCACGCGACGCCGGCCGCTGAGCCCGTTCAACCTCGCCGCCGGGCGCTACGGCCTGGGCGTGGTGCGGGTGGCGCCGGACGGCACGGTGCGCTGGACCAACCCCCTGCGCGCCCACCATGTGCCCGTGCGCGCCCCGAACGGCGACATCCTGGTGCTGTGGCGCCGCCCGCGGACACGGCCGGACCCCCGGTATCCGGACCTCCACACGCCCTTCTTCGCGGAAGGCATCGCGCGCCTGGACGCCGCCACGGGGAAGGTACTGCGACGCGCGGCCTTCCGCGACCTCCTGGCCGGGTCGGGGGCCGCGAACCTGTTGCACCGTCCCGCCATGCTGCGCGATGGCACCCACCTCAAGGGCGAGGTTTTTCACGCCAACACCATCCGGCCCGTCACGCCCGCGGCGGCCCGCAACGCCGCCTTCGCCGACGCGGGGGACCTGGTGGTGTCCTTCCGCAACCTGTCCACCGCCGCCGTGCTGGACGCCGACACCTGGCGGGTGAAGACCCTGCTGCGCGGACCGTGGACGGCCCAGCACGACGTGGCGGTCCTGGCCTCCGGTCGCGTGACGGCCTACGACAACACCGCCCCGGACGGGGGCTCCCGGGTCGTGGTCTGGGACCCGGGCAGCGGCCGCATCACGGCCACCTACGGCGGGCGTGACCTGAACGCGCGCATCCTGGGCATGCGCCAGCGGCTGGCGGGCGGCGGCGTGCTGGCCGTGGATCCGCGCGGCCATGCCATCGCTTATGGCCCGGACGGCGGCGAACGCTGGCGTCTGGTCCTGGACCCGCCGGACGCCCGCCTGTGCTCCGTGCGCCGGGTGCCGCGCGGCCCCGTGGCGGCGCTCATGGGCGCAGGCGAGCCGCCATCCCCTGACGGAGACGGACGATGACCGACAGCCGCCGGAAAAAGGACCATCCCGGGGATCGACGGCGCCCGGTGCTGGAAGCGGGCAAGGCGGCCCTCGCCTTCGCCTTTGTCGCGGCCGTGGTATGGCTGGCCTTTTCGCTCGGCGCGTGGCTTCAGGAACGCAACGATCCCGCGGCCTATTGGGCCAGCCTGGGCGCCCAGACGATTTTCACCGTGATCGGCACGGGCCTCGATCCCGACACCGTCGGGCGGCCGACGGAGGCCGACAGCCTGCGCCTCAAGGTGCGCACGGCGCCGCCGGCCGGGCCGCTGCTCGCCGTCACCGAGGGCACGGAGGCCCTGCTGCTCAACCGGCGGGGCCGCATCGTGCAGCGCTGGAAGAGCGACCACCAGACGGCTTTTCCCGGGTCCCACCTGCCCGACGCGGCCGTGACGTGGCGTGAGCCCGTCCTCATGCCGGACGGCGACATCATCGCCATTTCCCGCCGGCGCAGCCTCTTGCGCCCCGGCGATCTCCTGGGCGGTCATCACGGCCTGGGCGTGGTGCGCGTGGGGCCGCAAGGCGACGTCCGCTGGACGACGCGCCTCAGGGCGCATCACGTCCCGGTGCGCGGGCCGGACGGCGGCATCCTGGTGCTGTGGCGCCGGCCCGCCGGCGCCCCCGACGCGCGCTACCCCGACCTGCATCGCCCCTTCTTCGACGAGGGCCTGGCGCGTCTGGACCCGGCGACGGGCCGGGTGACGCGGCGTGCCTCCTTCCTCGACCTGCTCGCCGGCTCCGGCTTTGCCAACCTGCTGCACCACCCGCCCATGATGCGTGACGGCTACCATCTCAAGGGCGAGGTGTTTCACGCCAACACGGTCCGGCCCGTGTCGCCGCGGGCGGGCCGCAACGCGCCTTTCGCCGATCCGGGCGACCTGGTGGTGTCCTTCCGCAACCTGTCCACGGCCGCCGTGCTGGACGCCGATACCTGGCAGGTGACAACCCTCCTGCGCGGCCCGTGGAAGGCCCAGCACGACGTGGGCGTGCGACCGGCGGGCACCGTGGCGGCCTTCGACAACATCGCCCCCGACGGTGCCTCCCGCGTCGTGGTCTGGAATCCCGGAACGGGCCGCATCGTGCGCACCTTCGGCGGCGCCGTGCTGAACAGCCCGACGCGGGGCGCCCGTCAGGCCATGCCCGACGGCGGCACCCTGGCCACCGATGCCCGGGGCCGGGCGGTGCGCTTCGGCCCCGACGGCGCCGAACGGTGGCGCCTGGTGCTCCAGGCGGACGGCGTTTTTCTCAATTCGGTACGCCGTGTGCCGCGCCGGCACGCGGCCCGCTTCCTGGCGGCGCCCGGGGGTCGCTGACAGGGCGCGCGGCGCGGCTTTCCCGGGCAACCGTGTGCTGCTACGATACGCCGGCATGGACACGCTCGGGAAAGGGGGAAGCGGCCGTTGGCCGGAAAGGGCGACCGACCGGGACCGATGCGCCGACTGGCGGCGGAACTGAGCAAGGCGGCCGCCGGCGTCGCCCTGTTCGGCGCCGTGGTGTGGGTCAGCTTCTCCGCCGGCGCCTGGCTCCAGGAGCAGGGCGTTCCCCTCGCCTATCGCGCCGCCGTCGGCGCCGAGACCGTCATGCAGCTGGGGGCGGACCTGCGCGAGGCCGTTGTCGGCGCCGGACCCCGCTCCCTGGAATCCGACGCCCTGACCCTGACGGTGGCGCGCGACGGGCCGCGCGGCCCGCTGCTCACGGTGACGGAAGGGACGCAGGCCCTTTTGATCGACCGGGAAGGGCGCATCGCCCATCGCTGGGACGCCCACCACGAACGCGTCTTCCCCGACTCGGCCGTCCCCGATGCCGCCGTGACGTGGCGCGAGCCGGTGCTCATGCCCGACGGCGACCTGGTGGCCGTCCACCGGCGGCGCCGGCTTCTGCGGCCGATCGGGCTGCTGGACCAGCACCGGGGGCTGGGCGTGGCCCGCATCCGGCCCGACGGCACGGCGCGCTGGGCGACGCCGCTGCGCGCCCATCACGTGCCCGCCCGGACGCGGGACGGCGGCATCCTCGTCCTGTGGCGGCGGCCGCTGAAGGCGCCGCACCCGGCCTTTTCCGGCCTCGACCGGCCGGTCTTCGACGAGGGCCTGGCCCGGCTGGATCCGGCGACGGGGGCCGTCACGCGCCGCGCCTCCTTCCTCGACCTGTTTGCCGGCTCCGGGCTCGGCAACCTGCTCACCCACCCGCCGGCGCCGCGCGACGGCGCCCGCAGCAAGGGCGAGCTTTTCCACAGCAACACCGTGCGGCCGGTATCGCCCCGCGCGGCGCGCCACGCCCCGTTCGCGGAAGCCGGCGACCTTGTGGTCTCCTTCCGCAATCTGTGCGCCGCCGCCCTGCTCGATGCCGGGACGTGGAAGGTCAAGACCGTCCTGCGCGGCCCCTGGATCGTGCAGCACGACGTGGGCGTGACGCCCGAGGGCACCGTGGCCGCCTTCGACAATCTGGCCCCGGGCGGCGGCTCGCGCGTGGTGCGCTGGGACCCGGCGACGGGGCGCATCACCCGGACCTTCGGCGACGATGTTCTGGACAGCCCGTACCGGGGGGCCCGCCAGTACCTGCCCGGTGGCGGCACTCTGGCCGTGGACGCCTGGGGCAACACGGCCGTCGCCTACACCGCCGACGGGCGGGTGCGCTGGCGCCTGACCCACGCCACGGACGGCATCTTCCTCAATTCCACGCGCCGGGTGCCGCGCGCGCCGGTGGCGCGGCTCCTGGACAGCGAGACACCCCGACAGGAGGACGAAACGTCATGACGCCCTGGTCGCGCGCTTCCATCCCCCTTGCGGCCGCCGTCGCCCTGGCGGCGGGCCTCGCCGCCGGGCCGGCCCACGCCTACATGGGCCCGGGCGTGGGCCTGAGCGCCCTGGGCTCCGTCCTGGCCTTCGCGGTGGCCCTGCTGCTCGCCGTGGTGGGCTTCGTGTGGCTGCCGCTCAAGCGGCTCATCGGCCTGCTGCGGCGGCGTTCCGGCGAGCGCGCCGCCACGGCGGCCGACCCGAACGACGGTGACGAGGGGGGCGATTCGTGACGGCCGACCCCGTCGCCTGGCTGGTGGCCGGCGCGGCCGTGGTCCTGGTGGTGGGTACCCTGGCGGCACCCGGCACCGTGGCCGTGGCGTGCGAGGGCCTGCGGCTGGCGCGCGGCGCCGCCGCCACCCTGCGCGACCCGGGGCTCGACGACGCGGCGAAGGAACGCGAGGCGCGCCGCCTGTCGCTGGCGCTTTTCGGCGTGGGCGGCCGGCTGGTGGGCCGCGTGGCCCTGGCCGCGGCCGTCGCCGCCGCCCTGGTGGCGGGCGCCCGGGCGGCCGGCCTGGTGGCGCCCGGCGCCGTCACCGGCCTCCTGGCGGACTGGCCGGGCATCGCCTTCGCCGTCCTCCTGGGCACGCTCCTGTTCGCCCGGACGGCGCGATGACGGCGGCGTCGCCCTATCCGCTGTCGGCGCGCCTGCTGCACCGCCTGGCCCTGGCCGACCCGGCGGTGCAGCGGCCGGCGGCGGAGCTGGAGGCGCGCCTCTTCGCCAACGAGCTGGCCGCCGTCACCAACCGCCACCCGGTGTACGTGGCGGGCCTGCCGCGCGCCGGCACCACCCTGCTGCTGGAACTGCTGGCCGGCCTGCCGGAGATGGCCACCCACACCTACCGGGACATGCCCTTCGTCCTGGCGCCGCTGCTGTGGGAAGGGCTGGCGGGGCGCTTCCGCCGGCCGGCGGAGGCGGCGCCGCGCGCCCACGGCGACGGCCTGCTGGTCCACCACGACAGCCCCGAGGCGTTCGAGGAGATCGTGTGGCGCGCCTGGTGGCCGGCGCATTACGCGGCGGATCGCATCCGGCCGTGGCCGGACGATGTTGCCGCCACCGCCTTCGCCCCCTTCCTGCGCCGGCACATGCGGGCCGTGGTGGCGCGGCGCGGCCGCGACCGGCCGGAAACACCACCGTCGCGCTATCTGGCCAAAGCCAACAACGCCATCGCCCGCCTGGGGCTCCTGGGCCGCATCGTGCCCGACGCCGTGGTCCTGGTCCCCGTGCGGCCGCCCCTGGCGCAGGCGCGCTCCCTCGCCAATCAGCACCGCCGCTTCCTGGAGCGCCACGACGCCGACCCGTTCAGCCGCTGGTACATGGCGGCGCTCGGCCACTACGAGTTCGGCCGCTGCCTGCGGCCGCTGGACATGGGCGGCTGGCTGGACGCGGCGCCGCCACGGGACGCGCGCCACCCGGACTTCTGGCTGGCCTACTGGACGGCCGCGCACGACACCCTGCTGGCGACGGCGCCGGCCAACGTCCGTTTCGTCGCCTACGAGCACCTGTGTACCCGGCCGCGCACGGCGCTGGAAAGCATCGGCGCCGCCGTGGGGGCGAACACCCTCGCCCCCCTCATGGCCGGGGCCGACCGGATCCAGCCCCCGCCCGACCGCGACGACGACACCACCCCCGATCCCGCCCTCCTGGAAGCGGCCGAGGCGGTTCACGCCCGGGTGCTGGCGCGCGACGTGGTGGACGGTTGATCCCGGGCACCGGATGTTTTGACCAGCGACAAAACATCCGGATGCGCGAGGGACCCGGGCGCCGCCCGGGCTCATACCGGCGCCCCTGAAGCGGCGCCTGGCGAGTCCGTGCAAAATCCGGGCTGAGGGCGCCGGTATGTTGGATCGCTGTTCAGCGGCCCCGTTTCGCGCTAGACTCCGGGTTCAGAGCAACGATGGGACCGGCCATGGCGGAAGCGGTGGACACCCCCACGGACCTGGAAGGCTTCCTGGCCTGGGAGTTCGAGCAGGAAGAACGCTACGAGCGCCTGGACGGCGTCGTCCGGATGATGGTGGGCGGCACCAATGCCCACTACATGGTTGCCGTCAATCTGCTCACCACGCTGACAAACCGCCTGCGGGGTAGCGGGTGCCGCGCTTTCACGGAGGGTCCCCGCCTGGTGACGCCGGCCAACGACGTTCTGTATCCGGACGTCCTGGTGACCTGCGCGCCCTTCTCCCTGGAAGGAACCTACCTCGACCAGGCGGTCCTCGTGGCCGAGGTCCTGTCCGCCAGCACGGAAGGCCGCGACCGGGGCGCCAAGTGGCGGGCCTGCCAGACGGTGCCGGGGCTGGCCTACTATCTCCTGCTGAGCCAGGAGGCCCCGTGCCTGGAGATGTACCACTGGGACGACGGCTGGCGGTACGCGTGTTTCGAGGGACTCGACGCGATCCCGCGACTGGAGCGGTGGAACCTTGAGCTTCCCCTGGACCGGTTGTACGAGGGCGTGGCCTTCACGCCGGAAAACGGGTGAGTCGGCCAAAGCCGGGAGCACCGAGACCATGGCGGAAGCAACCGACATCCCCGCGGACCCGGAAGGCTTCCTGGCCTGGGAATTCGAGCAGGAAGAACGCTACGAACGCCTGAACGGCGTCGTCCGCATGATGGTGGGCGCCAGCCTGGGGCATCAGGCCCTTCTCCTGAACCTGGGCACGGAACTGCGGCAGCGCCTGCGCGGCAGCGGTTGCCGGACCTTTCCCGATGGCACCCGGCTTCTCACGCCGGCGAATGACCTTCTGTATCCGGATACCGTGGTGAGTTGTCACCAGCATCGCGGCGACGCGACCCACCTCACCGACGCCACGCTGGTGGGGGAGGTGCTGTCGAGCAGCACCGCCGAGCGCGACCGGGGCGCCAAATGGGCGAGGTACCGCACCCTGCCCGGCCTGCGGCACTACCTCCTGCTGGCCCAGGACCGGCCCTATGTGGAGGCCTTCCACTGGCGCGGCGAATGGGTCTTCCATCCCCACGAGGGCCCGGACGCCACCATCCATCTGGCCACCTGGGCCATCGACCTGCCCCTCGCCGCCCTTTACGAGGATCTTCCGGGGCCCCATAACGGCGGCGCATGAAAACCGACCTGTTCGATTTCCACCTGCCGCCGGAGCGCATCGCCCACCGCCCGGCGCGGCCGCGCGACGCGGCGCGGCTTTTGTGCGTCGCCGCCGACGGCCCGCGCGACCGCACGGTGGGCGACCTGCCCGCCCTTCTCGACCCGGGCGACCTCCTGGTGTTCAACGACACCCGGGTCATTCCCGCACGCCTGGTGGGCCGGCGCGGCCGGGCGAGGGTGGCCGTGACCCTGCACCGCCGGGTGGACGACGCCACGTGGCGCGCCTTCGCCCGGCCGGCCCGCAAGCTGCGCCTCGGCGAGACCTTCCGCGTGGGCGACGACGCCCTGACGGCGGAAGTCACCGGCAGGGGCGACGGCGGCGAGGTGGAACTGCGCTTCGACCGCGGCGGGGCCGCCCTCATGGCGGCCCTGCGCGACCACGGCCACATCCCCCTGCCGCCCTACATCGACCGGCCCGACGACCGGCAGGACGCCGACGACTACCAGACCTGGCTGGCGCGCCGCGACGGCGCCGTGGCGGCCCCCACGGCGGGCCTGCACTTCACGCCCCGGCTCCTGGAGGCCCTGGACGCGCGCGGCGTGGAACGCACCACGGCCACCCTGCACGTGGGCGCCGGCACCTTTCAGCCCGTGAAAACGGAAGACACGGCCGATCACGCCATGCACAGCGAGTGGGGCGAACTGCCGGAAGCGACGGCCGGGGCGGTGAACGCCTGCCGCGCGCGCGGCAACCGCGTGGTGCCCGTGGGCACCACGGCCCTGCGGCTCCTGGAGACGGCGGCCACGGACGGCGGCGTGGTCCCCTGGGCGGGCGACACGGACCTGTTCATCACGCCGGGCTTCCGCTTTCGCGTGGCGGACCGGCTGCTCACCAACTTCCACCTGCCGCGGTCCACGCTCTTCATGCTGGTGTGCGCCTTCACCGGCATCGACCGCATGAAGGCCGCCTATGATCATGCCGTGGCGGCGGGCTACCGCTTCTACTCCTACGGCGACGCCTGCCTGCTGGACCGCTGCGACGACGTCGAGGCCCCCGAATGAGCGACCGCCTGCCTTTCAGCGTCTCCCATCACGACGGCGCCGCCCGGCGCGGCCGGCTGACCACGGCGCACGGGCCCGTGGACACACCCGCCTTCATGCCCGTGGGCACGGCCGGGACGGTGAAGGCCATGCGCCCCGAATCCGTGGCCGCCACCGGGGCGCAGATGCTCCTGGGCAACACCTACCACCTCATGCTGCGTCCGGGGCCGGAGCGGGTGGCCCGGCTGGGCGGCCTGCACGCCTTCATGAACTGGCCGGGCCCCATCCTCACGGATTCCGGCGGCTTCCAGGTGATGTCCCTGGCCGCCATGCGCCGGGTGGACGCCGACGGCGTCACCTTCCGGTCGCACATCGACGGTTCCGAACACCGCCTCACCCCCGAGCGCGCCGTGGCGATCCAGGACCTGCTGGACGCCGACATCACCATGGTGCTGGACGAGTGCCCGTCCTTCCCCATCGCCGAGGAAGACGCGGCGGAGTCCATGCGGCTTTCCATGCGCTGGGCGGAGCGGGCGCGCGCCGCCTTCCGCGAGCGGCCGGGCCACGGCCTGTTCGGCATCGTCCAGGGCGGCGTCTATCCGGACCTGCGCCGGGAATCCGCCGCCGCCCTGCGCGCCATCGGCTTCGACGGCTACGCCGTGGGCGGCCTGGCCGTGGGCGAGGGCCAGGACCGCATGCTGGAAACCCTGGATTTCACCGTGCCCCTTCTGCCGTGGGACCGGCCGCGCTACCTCATGGGGGTGGGCCGGCCCACCGACGTGGTGGCGGCGGTGGGGCGCGGCATCGACATGTTCGACTGCGTCCTGCCCACGCGCTCGGGCCGCACGGCGCAGGCCTTCACCTGGCACGGGCCGGTGAACCTGCGCAACGCCCGCCACGCCGAGGACCCCCGGCCGCTGGACGCAACGTGCGGCTGCCCCGCCTGCACCGGGCACACCCGGGCCTACCTCAACCACCTGATGAAGGCCGAGGAGATCCTGGGCCCCATGCTGCTCACCTGGCACAACCTGCACTTCTATCAGGCCCTCATGGCGGGCCTGCGCGGCGCCATCGAGCAGGGCACCCTGGCCGATTACGCGGCGCGTTTCCGGGAAACCTACGCGGCGGGCGACATCCCGCCGCCGGAGGGGTGAGCGACCCGGCTCATCCGGACGGCAGCGTCCGGCTCACCGTCATCTCGAAAGCGGCCAGCATGCGCGAATCCAGCTTGCCGGAAAGCTCCTTCATGGCGTCGAAGGCTTCCGCCGGGCTGAAGGCGTTGCGGTGCAGGCGGCGTTCCGTCATGGCGGCGAAGGTATCCACGATGCCGGCCATGCGGCCCACCTGGTTCACCTCCTCGCCCTCCAGGCCCCACGGGTAGCCGCTGCCGTCCAGGCGTTCGTGGTGCTGTTCGGCGACGGAGATGACCCCCTTCTTGACCCCCTGACAGCGGCGCAGGAAAGCGACGGTGGCGTGGACGTGCTTGCGCATCTTGTGCCAATCGTGCTTGCCCAGTTCGCCACGCTTTTCCAGCACGTTCTCCTCCACGGCCGCCTTGCCCACGTCGAGGAGCAGACCGCCGGCGGCCAGGGTGATCTGTTCCGTCTGCCCGACGCCCAGGGCCTGGCCGAAGAGGGCCAGGAAGACCCCGCTGCGCAGGCCGTGGACGAATTCCAGGTCGGGATGGCCGTTCATGGCGTTCAGGAAGGGGGCGGCCTGGCCGTTGTTGACGGCGTTGGTGATGTACTCCCCGGCCGCCAGCGGGCCGTCGAAGGGCATGCCGTGCCCCTGCGCGGCGTGCCGCCAGGCCTCGGCGAAGGTGTCGCGGGTCTCCTTCAGGGCGGAGGGCAGCGGCGCGGGAAGCTTTTCCCACCGCCCCTCGACGCGCCGGGTGACGGCCTGGGTCACCACCTGTTCCAGCTTTTCCGCCGCCACCGGCCGGCGGATGGTGGCGTCCACCCCCAGGCGCTCGGCGTTCATGAGGAAAAGCTCGCGCTTGTCCTCCTCCGTGGCGATGAGGACCGTGTTGTCGATGCCGGAGAGCTGCTTGATCGCCTTGAGGACCTGGAGGCCGCCGTTGGGGACCACGTTGCCGTCGAGGATGAGCACCATGGGCCGCTGTTCCCGGACGGCCTCGATGGCCTGGCGTTCCTCGCCGTACCCCTGAACGGCAAAGTGGCCGGCGAGCGCCTCTGTTAAATGAATCCGGGTGTTGGGATTGGAATCCACCACATAGACCGGCGCACCGGCCGCACCCGGGCCCTCCCGGCTCGCCACGAAGCCTCCCTGGCCTAATCTTTGGTTATACGCCGGAAGGATCGTAACGGGCAAAGAGGCCCTTGCCAAGCGAACCGGCGTTTGAGACGACGCGGCATCCGTCCGACCCCGGGGCTTAGCCCGGATTTCTCACGGGCTAGACGTTCCGCTCCGCCCGGCCGGCCAGAATGCGCCGGATCAGGTCTTCCAGGTCGCCGCCGGCGTACCAGTAGCCGGGCAGGCCCGCCGCCCGCGCCAGGTCCATGTCGCCGTCACGGTCCCCCACCACGAAGCTGCCCGTGTCGGCCACGGCCCAGTCGCCGCACGCCTGCTGGATGAGGCCGGGCGCCGGCTTGCGGCAGGCGCACGCCACGTCCAGCCCGGGAACCGTGCCTTCCGGATGGTGGGGACAATGGTAGAAGGCATCCACATGGGCGGCGCGCATGCGGAGCTGATTCTGCATCCAGGCATGCAGGTGGTGCATCGCGGCCGCGTCGTAATAGCCCCGCGCGATGCCCGACTGGTTGGTCACCACGAACACCCAGTAGCCGGCGTCGTTGAGGGTCTTCACGGCGGCCGCCGCGCCCGGCTGCCAAGTGATGTGGTCGGGCCGGTGGGCATAGGCGACGTCCACGTTGAGGACGCCGTCCCGGTCCAGGAAGGCGGCCGGCCGGCGCAAGAGGCGCGGCAGTTCCATTTCCGCCTGGTCGCGCCGGGCGGGCTCCGTGAAGTCCGCCCACGGCCGGTCGTAGTTGAGGGCCAGCAGGCCGCTGGCCCGCTCCAGCGCCTCCAGGGGGTCGGTGCCGGCGAGCCGCGCCGCCGTCTCCGCGCGCACGGCGGCCACCCCGCCCCAGTGACCGTCGGGATGACAGGCGGCCACCGCCGGGGCCCCGTCGTGGTCCACGCGCCGCGCCACGTCCAGGACGTTGACGGGGAACACCATGTCCCCGCGCACCAGAAGGAAGACGGGATCAAGCGCGCCGGCCGCGGCCGCCGCGGCCACGGTGGCCAGGGCCGGCGTGCCGCTTTCCGCCGACAGGTTCACCACGGGCGCGCCGCGCACGGTGGCGCCGTCCCAGGCGGCGGCCCCGGGCGGGGCCGGGGCATCCCAGACCAGCCGCACGTCGTCGATCCCGTGGCGCGCCAGCTCCCCGATGACGTGCTCCAGCACCGTGGCCCCCGCCACGAGTTCCAGCGCCGGGACCTGGCCGGCGGGATCGCAGGGGGCCAGGACCACCGCCTGGCGCACCACGCCGCCGGGCAGCCCCTCCGTCAGGGGGGTCTCGTCATCACGCGTCATGCGCTAATCCCCGCACGCGCCGGGCGGCGCCGTCAAGGCCGCGGCGCGCCGGAGCCATGTTCCCCGCTGGCGGGCGGCCGCCGGGGCCGGAGGGTGTCGCCCCCGTCAACACCCCCCCGGCACCGGCCTACTCGGCCGCCTCTTCCGCCGCCAGGGCGCGGGCGAGCTGGCTGAGGGCCTCCTGATGCCGCTCGTTGCGGATCATGGAGAAGTTGCGCGCCAGTTCCAGGCACATGCGCTGGCGGTGGTTCATCTCGTCCGGCTGCTGCTTGTCCAGGTCCTCGAAGAAATAGGCAATGGGCACCCCGAGCACCTGGGCGATCTCGTACAGCCGGCCGGCGGAAATGCGGTTGATGCCGCGCTCGTATTTGTGGGCCTGCTGGTAGGTCACGCCGATCATGTCGGCCATCTGCTGCTGGCTGAGGCCCAGCATGATGCGGCGCTCCCGGATGCGGGCCCCGACGTGCCGGTCCGTTTCCGTCGCCCGGTTCAGGGACCGGCTGTCATTCTCCCTGTCCTCGCTCATACGTTCCCTCTCCTCCCGGTCATCTTTGCGCTAAGGGGGAGCCTTGTCCTGCCCCTTCTCTTTATTATGGGGGAAACAGAGGGAAGGCCGGCCCGGCGGGCCGCCCGGCGTTTTTCACCGTGTGATAGCAGGGCCGCGGCCGGTATCACCTCCCGCACCTTCTCCCCGGTTGCATCATGCCCGTTGTAAATGAATTGTCAAGCACCGGGTTACGCCTTTCGGCGGAGGCGGGGCATAGAGCCCATCAGGGCAGGCGGGGAACGGGCACGGCCCGGCCGGAATGGAGCCGGTTACACGACCATGTTGACGCGCGGCGCCCGCCCGTCGGGGCTTACCACGGTCATGCTTTCCTGGTCGGCCATATCGTTTTCCGGGGTGCGCGCCACGGCGGCAAGGTAGGCGCGGATGCCCCGGGCCCCGCGCACGGTTGCCTCGTCGTTGGCGGCCGCCAGTTCCTGGCCCATTTTCTGGGCCAGGAAGGCCACGGTGCCGGAGATCCAGTCGCGCGCCCGCCCCAGGAGAGCGCGGCCGCCGCCTTCCGGCGACGCGACACCGTCGCCGGCATCGCCGGCCGCCGGTGCATCCGCCTCTTCCTCGACGGACGCCGCCGTGTTGCTGCCGCCCGCGGCGCGCTCGCCCACCGCCTGGACGGCATCGGCGGGGGTTTCCCGCTGCCGCTCCGGCCGCTCCGGGAAGGGCGCGGCCGCCGCGTCGGCCGCGGTGCGGGCTGTCTGGGCCGCGCGCCCGGCGGCGCTCGCGGCGGATGAAGCGGCGGCCTCGGCCAAGGCGGGCCTCCCTGCGGGGTGGGCTCTCTACGGCACGCTTAACGGAGAGTTTACCCCATTCCCCGGCGCC
>CAJXLG010000011.1 GCA_913055885.1 uncultured Rhodospirillales bacterium | reverse complement strand
GGTTCCCTTTTTTCCCTGTTACCCTGCCGCCGTCCCACGCGGCCGATGCGCCATTTGAGGACCGTCTCGTCGGCGCGGGTGGTGCCGGCGGGGACCCCCCGAAGGGTGTGGCGCACGGTGCCCGGGCGCCACCGCGTCGCGCTGTGATGGCCCTGGCTCAGAAACCGCTCTCGCGTACCAGGACGCCGACGACGATGCGCCACGCCCGGCCGATGAGGCTGAGGGCCTCTGCCTGGATGCGCACCGTGCCGCGCTGCACCCGGTCCATGGGCGCCTCCGGCCCGCCGCCGTCCGGCCAGGGCACCAGGCGGACCCGGTACGTCCCCTGTTCGGGAACGGGTTTGCCGCGTCCGCCCCGGGCTTGCTTCGGGCCCTTGCGCGTGGGCACGGGGCCGCCGTTGACGGAGGCCATGACGGGCCGCTGGATGTGGTTGATGCCCACCGTGTCCATGTCTTCCAGCCGGCACGGGACGGGCGGCCGGTCTGGATTGTCCGGGTAGAAGGTGGCCTCGTTGTGCAGGGTCAGGCGGCCCAGGTCGCTTTCCGGCACGTAGGCCCGGACGGTGCGGGCCTGGCGGTCCACCACCGTGACCAGCAGGCGGTCGGCGGCCACCCACTGGCCGGGCTTCAGGTGGCGCGCCACATGCGTCACGGTGCCGGCGGCGGGCGCCCGAACCGTCAACTTGCGGCGTTCCGCCCGGTAGCCGGCCAGGGCCTGGCGCGCCGCCTGGAACTCCTTCCGGATCACCAGGCGCTTCCGGCGCAGCTTGTCGCGGGTGCCGCCGCCCGCGAGCTTCCAGCGCAACAGCTCGGTGCGGCGCTTCGCCCGCTCGATCCGGTCGTCCAGGCCCGGCGAGACCATGCGCACCAGCACCGCGCCCTTGGCCACGGTGTTCCCCTCGGCCACCCGGACCGCCGTGGCCCGCCCTGCCCGCGGAGCGTAGAGATCGTTGCTGTCGGCGCTGTGCAGAAGTGCCGGCGCCTCCACCGTCGTCTTCCACGGCACCACCACGAGGACCACCAGCCCCGCCAGGATCAGGCCGGTAACGACGGTGTTGGCGTTGATCCGGGTGTGGTGGCCGCGCCGGCGCCATTCGCGCACCTCCTGCCAGATGGGCCGGACAATGAAATGCCCCAGTTCCACCGCCATCAGGATGATGCCCAACAGCTTGAAGAAAAAGTGATACACCATGACGGCGATGCCGAGGAAAAGGAAAAACCGGTAGACCCAAACCAGCACGGCGAAGAGGATGAGAAAGCGGCGCACCGGCGCCGGCTGGGCTTCCGGCGGCGGCTCCCCGGCGCCGAAAAGGGTCTCGCGCAGCCACCACTTGCCGAAGGCGAAGGCCCGGCTGAACAGGTTGGGCATGCCCAGCCAGTCGGCCAGCAGGTAGTAGCCGTCGAAGCGCATGAAGGGCGTCAGATTGATGAAAAGCGTCCCCACCCAGGTGGTGGTGGCAAGCAGAAAGACGGCGCCGCGCACCGGCCCGTCGGGCAGGAAGCTCCACAGCAGGGTGGCCAGCACGGCCACGGCCAGTTCCGCGGCCATGCCCGCGGCGCCGATGGCCAGCCGGGCCCGCCGGTCCGTGAGGGTCCAGCCGTCGGAGGTGTCCGTGTACAGCACGGGCCACATCACCAGGAAGGCCACACCCATGGTGGGCACGCGGCAGCCGAAGCGGTGCGCCGTGTAGGCATGGCCCAGCTCGTGGATGATCTTGGCCCCCACGAGGGCGACGGCGAACCAGGCCACGCCGGCGGGCGAAAAGAAATACGTCAGGGTGCCGGCGAAGCTGTCCCACTGCCGGAGCGCCAGGAACAGCCCCAGAACGCCCAGAACGGCGAGGGTGACCCCGGCGGCCGGGTGGTACAGCCAGCGCACCACGGGGTAGGTGACGGCCAGGAAACGGTCCGGCTTGACCAGGGGGACGCGGAAGAATAGATAGTTCGTCACCAGGAAATGGGCCCAGTGAGGGCGCCGGGCGTGGATCTGGCGCGCCAGCCGTTCCGTGGTTCGCGGCCCGGTGCCGCGGATCAGGTCCTCGTCGGCCAGGAAGCGGGCCACGGCGTTGACGTCGTCGGTGCCCACCTCGAGGGGGGTCTCCCGGGATACCTGGTCGGCCACGCTTTCCGCGTCGCCGGCGGGCCAGCGGGTGAGGATCTCGAAGGCCGGCCAGCCCAGCCGGAAGTAGCGGTTGCGGGCCGGGTCGTGCAGGGTCCAGGTGGGGCTGCCGTCGGCGGCGCGCGGGCCCGGGAAAAGGTCCAGCTCGTCCCGCAAAGGGGGCAGGGGCGTGGTGTCGGCGGCCTCCCCGGGCACGGTTTCCGCGGCCATCTCACACCCCCAGCCACTGGCGCACGGCGGCCAGGGGACGGCGCATCACGTAGTAGAACAGGCTCACCGTCTCGCCGTAGATCTTGGCCGTCCCCTTGAGGCCGATGCGCGGGGGGGCGACGCCTTCGGGAAAGCGCGCCGTCAGGCGATAGACCATCTTGCCCGTGGGGCTCTTGCGGGCCTTGAAGGCGGCCCGTTCCAGGGTGGCGGACACGGGGTTCCGGGGCCGGATGGCCAGGAAGAGCTGCACCCGGGCGCCCTTTTCCAGGACGATGGCGTCCTGCACCGGCAGGCGGATGATCACTTCCCCCTTGTCGGGATCCGCCAGGGTCATGATCTTTTGGCCCGTCTTGACGGGTTTGCCGATCCATTCGCTGCGGCTGGTGTAGATGGCCAGGCCGTCCCGTGGCGCCGTCACCGTGACCCGGTCCAGGCGCGCCGCCAGGTATTCCTCTTCCGCCTGCTTGCGTTTCATGCGCGCCTTCAGGACGGCCAGCCGGGCCTTGCTCTTGCGGCTGCCCACGGCCTGCTGCGCGGCGCGCTGGTACTCGGCCCGGGCCACGGCGTGTTCGCGCCGGGCCACGGCCAGCTTGTTGCGCAGCCGGGTGTCCTCCAGGGCCAGGAGCCTGTCCCCCTTCGCCACGCGTTCGTTGGGGGCGACGTCGATGGTCTCCACGACGCCCTTGAGCGGGGCCCGCACCACCCAGGGGTCGCGCGGCGTCACCTCGGCCGGGGCCAGGACGGAAAGAGGCACCGGGATGATGAACGAGGCGCCGATGATGGCGGCGACCACCAGGGGCAGGACCACGCCGCCGCGGAAGCGCCGGGGCGCCGGCCGGCCGCGCCGCCGACCCAGGAGCGTCGCCCAGGCGTGGGCGTAGCTGTCGGCGAGCAGGCCCGCGAGGTGTTTTTCGCCTTCCGTCCACGGCTCGTCGCGGGCCAGCAGCAGCGCCCCGAGCCGGCCGCCGCCGGGCGCCGCCAGGGGCAGCCACAGGCCGTGCGGCGGCAGCCAGTCGGCCCACTGGCCCGCCAGATCGGCCGGCAGGTCGTCGGCGGTTACCGCCCTGGGCTCCGTGGCGTCATCGGGCGTGGCGGTGTCCAGCGCCGCGTGCGCCCGCTCCAGCCAGACGACGAACGGCGCGTCGCGTTCCACCCGGGCCAGGGCGGAAACCGCGCGCACCCGGCCACGCCCGCGCCCGCGCCGCCACAGGACGGCCTGCCGGTAGGCAAAGAGTTCGTGCGTCTCGTTCACCAGGATGAAGCCGAGGACGTCCGTGTCCTCGGCATGGCGGGCCCGTTTCTCCAGGTTGACGAGAACACTGAGCCCCTGGATCTGGCGGTCCCTGGCATCGGCCACGGCGCGTCACCCGTTGGGCCTGGCGGAATCGCCGGGCGGGCTCAGCAGGGCACGACCGCTCATGCCGGGCAGCAGGTCGTCCGCGCCCGCCTCGACGGTGGCGAAGACCTTTACCGACTGGCTCACGGCGTCGATCCAGGGGGCCAGCCGGGCCACCTTCACGGGATAGGTGTTGCCGGTCTCGTGGATGCGCACCTTGAAGCGCCGGCCGCGCTCCAGCCAGCGCAGCCATTTGGAGGGCACGATGAGCTCCACCCACAGATCGTCGGTGTTGACGATCTTCAGGAGCTTGCCCCCTTCCTTGGCCGCTTCCCCGGGACGGACGTGGCGCTTGGCCACGCGGCCGGCGAAGGGGGCGTGGATGGTGCACTTGTTGACGCGCGCCCGGCGCACGCCGCGCTCGGCCTCGGCCTCGTCAACCCTGGCCCGGGCCACGGCCACCTTGATCCCGCTGGTGGAGCCCAGGTCGGCCAGTTTCTCCTGCACCCCGGCCTTGCGCCTTGCGCGCTCCAGGGCCGCCGTGGCCTTGGCCAGGCGGGCCCGCTCCTCGGAACACTCGAACGTCACCAGGCGTTCGCCCTTGTCGAAGCGGTCACCGGGCCGCACGGACAGTTTCTCGATGCGGCCGGCCATGCCGGCGGCCAGGGTGGTGTACTGGCGCGGCGTCACCTGGGCCCGCAGCTCGGCGGACAGGCTGGCGGAGCCTGCCGCCGGGGCGGCGGGCGCCATCGCCGACGGCGCCATCGCGGACGGCGTCGGCGGCTCGGCGGCGGCGGCCCCGCCCCCGACGGCAAGGGCCGCCGCCACCAGGGCGACGGCCCGCCGTGGCCCCGTCGTGCGCGTCATCCGGTGCCGCCGCCGGTTGTTTCCGGCGACCCGTCCTGTTCCGGCTGCGTGGCTGCTTCCGGCTTGTTGTCGCCGGTGTCGCGCTTCTCCGCCACGTTCCAGGAGAAGTCGCCTTCCTCCCAGTTGTTCACGGCCTTGCGCACCTGCCGGGTGACGGCCTCCAGGTCGTGGCTCTTCATGGTGTCGGGCAGCGGGTCCAGGCCCATGGAGGCGTAGATGCGCCCGGCGGCGTTCTGGAGCTTGCCGTAGGTTCGGTACATGTCCAGCCTGGCCCGCGTGGCACTGGCCATGGTCTTGACCATGTCCACGCGGCTCTTGGCCTCCGTTTGCCGGGCGTTGGTCACGTGCTCCTGGATCGTGCGCTCGATGTCGCGCAGGCGCCGGGCCCGGCGGAAATCCTGCTTGAGGGTGGTGAACTGCTCGTAGGCGACGTTCACCTGGGTCAGGACCGCCATGCTCACGGCCAGGCGCTTGGTACGCGCCACCTTCTTCTCGGCCTCGGCCCGGTCCATGCGGGCCGGCCCCTGGATGAGGTTGAACAGGTTCCAGCTCACCTGGGCGCCGGTTTCGAACCAGTGGTTGTGCAGGGCGAAGCTGTTGCTGTCGTATTTGCCGGCCGCCGTCAGCTCGATGCCGGGCAGCATGCGCAACAGCGCCTTGCGGGTCTCGAGGCGGCTGTTGCGGCTCTTGTAGGCGGCCTCGCGCAGCTCCGGCCGGTAGTGCAGGGAGAGGCGCTCCAGCTCGCTTATGGGCCGGTCGATGGTGGGGACGTCGAGCCCGTCCGCCGCCTGTTCCGGTACGTCGAGGGCGAAGTCCCTGCCCGGCGGCAGCCCCATGAGGCTGGCCAGGCGCGGCTTGGCCTGCTCCAGGTCACTCAGGATGCCCTCCATCTGGCGCATGGTCTCGATGAGGGCCTTTTCCAGCCGCAGGGCCTGCACGGGATTGCGCAGGCGTTCCGCCTTGGCCTGGCGCACCTGCGCCAGGGCCTTTTCCGCCTCGGCGAGGATGCGCGCCACCTGGTCCTTGACGCGGGCGGCGCCGGCCGCCTTCCAGTAGGCGGAGCGGACCTCCTTCATCAGGTTGTGGATGGTCTTGCGCCGCTGCTCCTGCATTGTCAGGGCGCGGTTGGCCTCCTGCCGGGCGCCGTAGTAGCTCACCCCGAAGTCCAGGATGTTCCAGGTGAGGGTCATGTCGGCCGTCACGGTGTCGCGGTCCGACGAGGTCTGATCGGCGTCCGTCTCCTGGCCGGTAAAGATGTTCTGGCTGCTGGTGACGTCGTGCTTGTTGCGGCCCGAGTAGCCCGCCTCGGCCGTCAGCTCGGGCAGCATCTTGAAGCTCGCCACCTCCAGCTTGCGGTTGGCGAGGGCCTTTTTCATCAGCTTCAGCCGATGGTCCAGGTTGTACTTGATGGCCCGGGCCATGGCCTCGTAGGGCCCGATGGGGTCGTCAACGGGCGCCACATCCCCGAAAAGCGCCTTGCGATCCGCCTTCACCCGTTCGGCGTGCTCTTTGCTGGTCATGGGATCGGGCTTGACGGTGCAGGCCGCGACAACGGCCGCCATGCCACCGGCCGTCACCACCTTGAGCGACCCCGGCAAGGCCCGCCGCCCCCCGTTATGGTGATTGTTCATGTCGTCCCTCTCGCCTCGATTCGTGCGCCGCATTCTTTTTGTTGGCGCTTTCGCCCGTCACGCCTCCGGTTGGCCGAACCCGAACGCGGGGAAACCTTCCAGGCTGGCGAGGAGGGCGAGGCGCTCCTGCTCGGCCCCGGCGCGGCCGGCCCGGGTGAGCTGCGCCGACAGGCCCTCGCGGCCCGGCGGAGCAGGGAGCGGATCGCGGCGGGCCTCGCGCTCGCCGTCCCCGCCATCTGCTGCTTCGCTGTCGCCGGCGCCGCCACCATCGTCCGCCGCCCCGCCGTCCGTATCCGTCGCGGCGTCGGGATTGTCGGGCGCCACGTCGATGGTGACGGTCGTGGAAGCGACATTACCATCACCGTCGCGGGCGGTGACGCGCACGTCAATCGTGCCCTGGAAGTCCTCCGGCGGATTGGCCTCGATCGCACCGGTGTTTCGATCGACGTTCGCCCACTCGGGCAGCGGGTCGCCGTCCGGCTGCTCGCCCTGATATTCCACGTCCTCGGCCGGGGTGCCGTCCGGCTTGGTGAAGGTGGTTTCCGGCACACTCACCTCGGCCGCCTGGCCGCTGCTTACGGTGGCGTCGGGCACGTCCTCGGAGACCACGAGGCCGTCGCTCTGGCCGCCGGCCTGGGCGGTGGCCGCCGGGGTTCCGCCGTCGCCGCCGGTTCCGCCCCCGGCGTCATCCGACGTGGCGCCTTCACCGTCGGTGGCCCCGTCCTGGCCATCCGCGCCGCCGGCCGCATCGGTGGCGCCGTCGCCGGCGGTATTGCCCGTAGTGCCGGTATCGCCGCCGCCGGCCGCATCGGTGGCGCCGTCGCCGGCGGCATCGCCCGTAGTGCCGGTATCGCCGCCGCCGGCCGCATCGGTGACGCCATCCCCGGCGGCATCGCCCGTGGTGCCGGTATCGCCGTCCGTGCTGCCGCTACCGGCGCCCGCGCCCGTCGTCGTGTTCATGGTGCCGGTACCGCCGCCCGTGCCGCCGGTATCGGTCTCCGTGCCGGTCGTCGGGCCCGTGGCGCCGGTGTCGCCGCCCGTGCCGCCGCTGCCGGCGCCCGTGCCGGTCGTCGTGCCCGTGGTGCCGGTACCGCCGCCCGTGCCGCCACCCGTATCCACGTCGGCGAACGGATCCCCCAGGCCGCCACCGCCGGCCGTGGTGCCGCCACCCGTTGCGGTGCCACCCCCGCCGCCGGTGCCACTACCGCCGGTATCGCCGCCACCGAGGCCATCGCCGGTACTGATCAGGCCGCCGGTATCGCCGCCAGTGTCACCGCCGGCCGTGGTGTCACCGCCATCGTCGCCGATCCCGCCATCGTCGTCGGAATCCTCTTTGGGCGGCGGCGCGCCGTCGCGCCCGATGCTGAAGGCGGTGCTCGCCGTTGCTCCGGCCGTGTCAGTTGCCGTCACCGTCACTGAGAAAGTGCCGGTCGGCCCGGCCCGCTTGTTGGTGAAGGTGCGGCTTTCCGGGTCGAACGACAGCCCCCTGGGCAGGCCGCTCGCCGACAGTGTCAGCTCGGGATCGGGCGCGGCATTCAGCGTGGGATCGGTATCGATATCGTGGAACGTCCCTTCCGGCAGCGTGTAGCTGAACGTACCCTCGTTAAGAAAGTCCTGGTCCGACGGGCTCGTTGCCACCACAGGCGTGTCGTTCACGTTCGCCACGTCGATGGTAAGGGTGTTCACGGTTCCGCCGAAGGCCTGGGGATCGCCATGGGCGCTGTCCGCGGAGAGGTCCACCGCCTCGCCGGCATCACGGGTTCCCTCGGACTTGTCCCAGAGCCGGAATTCAAGATCGGCTTCCCCGTTCCAATTTGTATCGGGAACAAAACGGAGCTTGTTGGTGTTGTCGCCCGTTTTCGTTCCGTCCAGGAGCAGGGCGTTGGCGGCCAGGTTCACATCGCCGGTGCTGTCGGAGACGGTCTGCCATTCCGTCCCGTCATTCGTGGAATATTCCCACGTGCCGTTGTTGTTGTCCACGCCGGTGACGGCCACGGCCTTGATGCTCTCGGGATCGGGATCGATGATGGACCCATCCTGGAGCATGTCGTTTATGGCGACGCCGTCGGGGCTTTCCGTATCCTCGGCGATCCCGGGGATCCGCGGCGGCTGGTCGGCGGCCAGTTCGGGCGCGTCGTTCACCGGATCGACCGTAATGTCGAAGCTGGTGCTGGCGCTCTTCGATGAACCCCCAACGTTGCCCAGGTCGTCGACGGTGACGTCAAGGGTGTCGTCGCCGGTGGAAGAGACGAAGGCGTCTTCACTGTTCCAGTCCGGGTCCGGACTGTACGCCCACGAGTCCAGCGCGGTGTTGACGTCGCTCAGGGCCCCCTGGAACGTCAGGCTCTTACTGCTGCCGTTGGTGCCGCTGGTGACAATGATCCCCGAGGTGGTCGTCAGGGTCTGCGCGCCGTGATCGCTGGTGAGCGTTACCTCGACGGTGTTGTTGCTGCTGTCGCCGTCGCTACGGTCGGTAATGTCCACGTCATCGAAATCCGGTCCGGCAATGGTGAGCGTATCGTCCTCGTCGACAGTTTGATCGCTCGGCGCGTCGGAGATGGTGGGCGCATCGTTGACGTCGGAGACGCTGATGGTGGCGGTGTCGCCGGTCGCGGAAAAGGCGGCCGTGGCGTCGCTGCCGCCCCGGGTGCTGGCGTCCACTTTGTTGCCGGCGCTGCCGCTGGATTGGTCCCAGGCGTAATAGTCGACGGTGGCCTCGGTACCGTTGTGGGTGTCCGGCACGAAGCGGATGTCATCATTTTTCGTAAGCAGCAGGGCGTTGCTCTCGCTGACCGAACCCACATCGGTCCAGCCGCCGCCCGTATCGTATTCCCAGTGCCCGCTGTCGGCGGGGCCGTTGTTGCTCAGGCCATGCACGGCAATACCTTGCTTTTCGCCGTGGTTCGAGCCGTGACTGGCGGTGCCGTTGTTGCGATCGACGTCCGAGCCCAGGTTGAGCGTGGACACGGCGTCGCCCGTATTGGCGGTGTCGTCCTCGGTGATGCCGCTCAAGGCGGGATTGCTGGATGTCAGCGTGGGCGCGTCGTTCATTTGATCGACCGTCAGGTTCATGGTGGCGATTCCCGAATCCGCCAAGCCGTCACTCACCTTGAAGTCGAAGCTGTCACTGCCGTTGTAGTTCGCCGCCGGCTGGTAGGTCAGTTTGCTCAACGCGCTTTGAGCAATGGTGTCCCCTGTGGAAACGTCGCTGCCATCAAGCTTCAGGGTGCCTTCACCTGGCAGTGTTTCGACGGTGACATGGTCCAGGCTGTTGTATTGATTGCCGGCGTCCGGATCGGAGAAATTGAAATCCCCGGCGCTGAAGCTCACCGATCCATCTTCGTCAACCGTCCTGGTGTTATTACTGGCCGAGGGCGCGTCGTTGAGGTCGTCGCCGCCGGAGACGTTGATGGTGAACGAATCGTCTATTCGGTCGGTGCCTTCGGCGTAAACGTCGATCGTGGGGCTCTCGCCGGCGTTGGACACGCCCGGATTGCCGGTGATGGTCTCGCCGTCGTTCATCCAGTCGGGCGTGCCGCTCTCGACGACATAGTCCACGCTGTCATCCGGATCATCGGCGCCGGTGGACCAATCGTAGGATTGCGATCCACCGCTGTTCCAGGTCGTGTCCGACGCGCCGCCCCAGCTCGTGGGATCGTCCTCATAATCGCCGTAGATGGTGAACGTGTCGCTGGCCGTGCCACCGTTCCCGTCAGAGACGGTGTAGGAGGTGGTGGAATACGTTTCAGTGCCCTTTTTGCTGGGATCATTGATGTCGTAACTGATGGAGGAAGGATCGTAATCCAGGGAGTCGCCATCCGGATCGCTGGAGTTGGTATTGTTGTCGGTAAGGGTGACCGAGCCGTTTTTACCCTCGTCTATCGTGGTAGAGCCGCCATCAGTGGTGGGCGCCTCGTTTACGTTGTACGAACCGATAACGATATAGATATCGGTATATTCTCCATCCGCAGTAAAAGAAGTGCTAAAGTCTTTGTCTCCATTTCCTATTACTTCGTGATGCCCCGTAGTCGAACCTGGCCCTGGTGTGCCACCACTACCGTTATTGTCGAGGTAGATAGTCCAATTTCGAAGGGACTGGTTGTGCAGGCCGTCCACCGTGATGTCAACGTTATCCTGCTTATCAACGCCGTCGCCCGGACCCCCAAAGCCGTTGTCCTCTCCATTTGCAAATTTGATCTTACTGCCGGTGTCGACGGAATGGCTGTAGCTCTTGCTCCCCCATTTGCCATCAAAAGAAAAAGTCGCGGTTTTCAGCACGCCTGCATAACCCTCGGCTGCCAGACTATCCGTTTCGATGGTGCCCGTCGCCTTCTCCAGATCCCAATCACCGCCCTGTGCAACCGCTCCGGTGTCGTCCGTGGAAGCGGCCACGTCGGCGCCCGTGACGGCGGCCACGTCCTGCACGAAGCCGTGCCCGGCGCCGCCAGCACCCGTGTAGCAGCCGTAGAGCATCAGGTCGCCGCCGTCGGCCATGGAATCGCCGATGGTGGTCAGGGCGTTTTCGTGGGCGTCGAGGCTTTGCGAATCGAGGGTGGTGTTGCCCAGGGTCACTTCAGCCGTGGCGCCGTGGGACAGGACGTGCAGGCCGTCGATGTCTTCCATGCCGGCCACGGCATCGGCCATTTCGCGGACGCCGTTGCCGTCGCCATCCAGGCGCACCACGCGGGTATCGTCCGGCAGGGCGTTCACGAGGCTTTCCGAATCCTCGACGGACTCGTCCACCACGGCCACTTCCTGGCGCTCCCGTTGGGCCGGCGCGCCGTCCTTGAGGGCGTCCACGGCCTTCTTGACGGCGGGGTCGAGGCCGGGCTTTTGCGCCGCCTCGCGCGCCTTGGCGTCGGCGGAATCGCCGTCCGTGCCGCCGTCGCCGTCCTTGTTCTGCTTGTCCGGCGTGTCCGCCGCCTCGGTGCCCGAGGCGGCCCCCGCGGCATCCAGCATGATGCGCGGCTCCAGGGCCAGGCACTGCTCCCGCACACCCGGCGTGGGGAGTCGCCGCGACACCTTGCGCCGGGCCGGCCGACCGCCGAAACCCCGCACGAGCGCCATCAGGCCGCTGTCCATCTTGCCCATCGTTTTCCCCCTCGCGTTGACCTCTGGTGCCACGTCCGCCCGCAAGGTAGCGGTAAGCCCGGGCCGGTCCCGCGACGGTCGCCGATGCCCGCCATGCGCGGAATCCGGCAGGAAGACGCCGTTCCCCCAGCGAGCGGCGTCACCTCAGCACAGAATAATGCACCTTTTTCCTGCCAAAAAGCAACCGTAAACGATCGAGGCGATGCCCGTGGAATCGGATAGCCCGTTTACAGTTGTATACACTGACCCCCGCGGCGCCCGGCGGCCCGGCAGGAATTGGAACCCGACGCCGCGATCGGCGGCCGGGCCGGACCGCCGCCTTCACGACCCCGCCGCATCGTCGGCGCCGGCTTCGCGGAACGGCGCCTTTTCCGCCGACTCCTCGGCCGCCGGGCCGCCCGCCCGGGTCGCCTGGATGACGTTGGCGTGGCTGCCGCTCACGTCGCGCCAGAAGTCCATGCCCTGGTACTTGCGGAAAAGGTCGGGCGGCAGGATGGTCTGGCGGTCCTGCAACGCCACCTTCGGCCGCACGCGATGCAGGCCGTCCAGCCCCAGCATGGCGTCGAACTCGGGAGCGTCGAAGGCGACGGCGTCGAAATCGTGGCCGTCGTACCAGGGCTCGCCGATGAAGTCGTAGATCAGCCCCAGCACCTTCTCCGGTGCCCTGGCGAGCAGGGTATAGTCCACCACCAGGAGCGAGTCGGCCTGTTCGCCGTAGAAGGCCTCCTTGAGGGCGGACCACGCGTACCCCACCAGGCCGTTCGCCTGGGCCAGGGTCTCCACCCGGGTGTAGACGGTGGCCCGCTGTCCCGGCCCGCCGAACAGCCGCGTCGGCTGGTAGGGCGCCCTGCGGATGAGGCGTTCCAGGCTGTCCATGATCCAGGGCAGGTCGCGCACGCAGGCGATGACTTTCGCTTCCGGGAAAAGATCGCGCAGGAGCGGCAGCCGGGCCGTCCAGCCCCGGTTGGTGTCGAAGATCACCTCGGCCGGCGAGTCGGCGTAGAAAGCATCGAACAGCCCGCGCAGCAGGCGCGGCTTCTGCGACTCCTCCATGAGCATGTCCGTCTCGCCCCCGGGCGCCATGGTGTGCAGCATGCTGCCGGTGAGGGCGCCCATGGGGCTGGACATGGAGGCCTGGAAGCGCGGATTCTGCCGGAGCAGGGCGCCCAGGAGGGTCGAGCCCGACCGGGGCAGGCCGGAGATGAAGTGGATGGTGCGGTCCATGACTTTCCCTGTCGTTGATGCGCGGTGCCGCCGGCAGCCGTATAAGGCTTTAGCGCCGACCCGGCGGAAGAGCAGAACCGGCAACCGCCGATGGGGCCGGGGCGCCGTGCGCCCCCCCGGGCTCCGTCGCGGATCAGGGGCGGCGGGGATAAACGCCGTCGATACAGATGCAGTAGCGCAGCACCAGGAAGGGCTGGCGGTTTTCGTGGGGCTGCCCGCCCCCGGTCTCGCTCACCGCCCGGCCGCTCATGGTGACCTCGTTCCCCGGATCCGGGGCCGTGTACGGGCTCACCTGGCTCGGGGGCGGTCCACTCTCGCTCCCTTTCCCGAACACCCTGCCCTCCGGGTCGGTATCGCCGGCCCCGGCATTCGATGCCATGACCTCGTGGCTGTGCGGGGGGAGCTGGTTGACGCCCAGGCCCACCCGCGCATCCCCCAGGCGCTCGCCGAGACCGATGCGCGGCAGCCCGAACGGCTGCCCCTCGCCCGCGACCACCCGGTCCTGCAGGTTGGGAAGCTTGAATGTCGTATGGCCATCCCCTCCGTAGGTCACCCCGATGACGCTGAACAGCGCGCTGTGTTCGTGGATGTTCAGGGTCTGGCCGGCGCAGAGCATCCACCCGCTGGGCGCGAACCCGAAGGCGAACAGGCTCACCTCGCCGATGAAGTTGAGCGTCGGCATGCTCGGTTTCCTTTCCTTTCCGGGGTTACGGGCGTGGCGGAAAGGCGCCGCCCTCCGTGCAGATGATGTACCCAAGGCCCAGGGTTTCCATGTGGTTCTCGTGGTTCTCGCCGCCCCCGATGGAGTCCAGGGTCTGGCCGGCCATGGTCGCCGGCGGCACGACATCCAGGTACATGCGGGGGCCGTCCCTGGCGGGCAGGGCGCCCTCGGGGGCCGTCTCGTCGGCGCTCGTCGCCGTCTCCGCCTGGAGGGTATGGGCGTGACGCGGCATCTGGTGTTCGTCCAGGCCGACCTCCGGCGCGCCCATGGCGTCGCCGAGGTCGCGGGGGGTCAGGCCGGGGCCCATGCCCTGGCCCATGGGAACCCTGGCGCGCAGGTCGGGCACGGCGAAGGTACGACGGCCGTCACCGCCGTAGATGGTTCCCAGGAGGGCATACAGGGCCTGGTAGTCCGCGATGGGCAGGAGCTGGCCGTTGCACGATGCCCATTGGGCGGGCGTATAGTCCCCCGCGAAAAGGCGGATCTCCCCGAGGTACGCGTTCGTAAGCTGGTTGCTCATGGTCGTTACGCCTCCGCAAAAATTCGCCGCGCCATGGCACGGCCGGCATGGCTGATCGGGGGCTCAGTCGCGCGACGGATACACGCCATCAACGCAGATGCAGTAGTTGACCACCAGACTTGGCTGCACGTTGTCGTGGGCGTTGGCCGGCTCGTAGCCCGTTTCCCGCACCATGTCGCCCATGCCGGCGGTGTCGCCCCCCTGGGGCGTGGCATAGGCGGGGCTCGATTCTTGGGCCAGCATGTGGCCGCCCGGCTCGTGCTTGTCGGCCTGTGTCCCCACGGCCTGCAGGGCGTGGCTGTGGGACGGCATCTCATCCGTTGTGAGGGAAACGGTCTCCCTGCCGCCCATGGCCCCGCGGGAGTGCCGGCCGATGCCCATGGCGACCCGGCCCCTGAGGTCCGGAAGGGCGAACGAGGTGTGCCCGTCGCCGCCGAAGCGGGTTCCGAGCAGGCTGTAAAGTTCCGCATGGGCGGATGGAGGAAGGAGGCGCCCGTCACACGGCATCCAGCCTTCCGGGGCATAGTCGAAGGCAAAGGCCCTGATCTGCCCGATGTAGTGATCGGTCGCGGTCATCGCGGTCTCCGTGGCGTGTCGCGTTTACGGATGCGTCTTCATATAAACGCACTACGACCGGTAGCACACGTTTGGCGGGCGTGGAATGATCGTTATGTAAATAAATATGAACAAAACCCGCACGGACCGCCCGGACGCCTGGCGAAAACCGCGGCGACAACACGAGCAGAGGGTCACGTCTCCGGAGGTGGTGTGACGACAGGGGGGTGCGGCAGCAGCGTCGCGCCACGGCGGCGGGGAAATGCCCCGAAACGGGTCGGGTTCAGCGCCGTCCCACGCGGCCGATACGCCATTTGACGACCGTCTCGTCGGCGCGGGTGGTGCCGGCGAGGACCACCTGGAGGGTGTGGCGCACGGTGCCGGGGCGGCCCAGGTAGATGCTTTCCTCCAGGGAGAGCTTGCCGCCGGCGCCGTGCAGGCGCCAGCCCTGGCCGTTGGGGAGGCGCAACAGAACGGCGCCGCCCGACTGCACCATGGAGGCCTGCACCGACGGATGCAGGTGGAAGCGCACGGAGAAGGGGTGGCCGGCGGGACCGAAGAGGGTGTCCTCGCCGCGCAGGTCGCTGCCGTCGGCGGCCAGGTAGAGCCGGCGCTGGTGCACGATGCCCAGGTTGTCGCGGTAGCCGTCGTGGCTCGCCTCCAGCCAGGTGTTGCCGTCCTCTTCGTTGCGCTCGCACGGCACCTCTTTGGGCCGTCGCCCCAGCCCGCCTCCGGGCAGCACCTCGGCGGCGTTGGTGTCGGCCACGGTGACGGTGCTATGGGCGGCGGTGCCGCGCATGAGGTCGCGCCAGGCCGCCTCGGCGCCGGGGCGGGCGCCGCAGTTCACCACCAGCCGGTACGGCCCCACGCTCATTTCGAAGGCGAGGGGGCCGGCGTGGGCGTGGGTATCGGCGCCGGGCGGCGGCGGGGGGCCGGCGTCCAGGAGCACCGTGGTCTTGCGCGCGCCCAGGCGCTGGAAGCCGCTCTGCGGCGCCTGAAGCGGGGTCGTGCCGGCGGTGCCGCACTGGCCCAGGAGGGCGTCCGTGGCCGCCGTGTCGCCCTCGTCGGCGCCGTTGAAAAGCGCCAGGCCGCTGTCCCCGTGGCGCAACAGGCGCAGGATGGGGGCCATGCTGTCCACGGCCTGCTGCACCCGGCCGGCGCTTTCGCGGTGGGCCGCCGCCAGCATGGCCCGCAGGTCCACCAGGTGGCCCAGCACCTCGGCGTGCCGGGCGGGGTCGCGCTGCACGTGGCCGCCGTCGGGCAGGAGCTGTTCGGCAAGGGCGCTTTCCAGGAGGCGTTCCCCCTGCGCCTCCAGCCGTTCCTCCCCGGGCAGGCAGACGCCGGCGAAAAGGAGGCCCTTGGCGACGAGCAGGCGCGGGATGGGGCCGGCGTGCCCGCGCACGGTCCACGTGCGGCCGGCGACGCGCCCCAGGTGGCGGGCCTGGCGCGCCAGGCTGGCCAGGACGGCGGCGTGCAGGTCGCGGTCGGCGCTCGACAGGAAGAAGTCGAAGTGCGTCAGCCAGGCGGCCAGGCGCAGGCCCAGGACGTCGGCGCGCCAGGCCACCGGATGCCAGCGGTCGGCGGCGTCCAGCCAGTCGCGCAGGAGGTCGCGGCCGCGGTGCACGGCCGCCTCGCCGCCGGCGGCGCGCAGGTCGCCCAGCCAGGCGAAGCCGTGCAGCACCGCGAGGGTGGCGGTGTCGGCGTCCTCGGGGAACCAGCCCTCGGCGCGCGCCGGCAGGGCGTTGCCGGGCATGGGGAAGGTGCCGCGCAGGATGGCGTTGCCGCGCCCGGCATCGCCCAGGCGCACCGGCACCGGCGTCACCGCCAGGGCGTCCGGCGCGCGGCCCATGAGGGTCAGGCGATAGAGGAAGCTGCCGTAAAGCAGCCGCCCCAGCCGGTGCCGGGGCACGGAACCGGCGCCGTCCGCGTCGGGCTCGGCCGCTTCCAGCCGCAGCGGTGTCGCTTCGCTCGTCACGCGTCCCGCCCTTCAACAGGTTTCCGGAATCTCGTAGCAGGGCGGTAACGGCAAGGCAAGCACCCCCGGGCAGGCCGCCGTTGATGCCGCCGCCAACGCCGTCCATTGGGCGCCACGGCGCCTTTCGAGTCGGTTAACCCCGTGGCGTCAGGCGCCCGGCATGACCAGCCGGGCGGCGTAGAAGGCGTCCATGCCGCCGCGCTCGGCCAGGTGGCAGGGCAGGGTGCGCAGGTCGCCGTCGGGCGTCAGCCAGTCGGCGCGGCCGGCCGCCTCGTCGGCGGTCACGGGCCGACGCGCCGCCCCCGGGTGGCGTTCCAGGAAGGCGGCCACGCGCTGTTCCGCCTCCTCCGGCTGCAGCGAGCAGACGCAGTACACCAGGGTGCCGCCCGGGGCCGTCATGGCCGCTGCCGCTTCGAGCAGGGCGTCCTGCAGGTCGGTGGCGGCGCGCACGGCGTCGGGAGTCTTGAGGTGGGCCACGTCGGGGTTGCGGCGCAGGGTGCCCGTGGCCGTGCAGGGGGCGTCGAGAAGCACGGCGTCGGCCGGGGCATCGGGCCGCCATTCGGTGGCGTCGGCGGTGACCACCTCGGCCTCCAGGCCCAGGCGGTCGAGGTTCTGGCGCACCCGGGCGTTGCGGCTGTCGCCGCGGTCCACGGCGGTGACGCGCGCCCCGGCGGCGGCGAGCTGGGCCGTCTTGCCGCCCGGGGCGGCGGCCAGGTCGAGGACGCGGCGGCCGGCCACGTCGCCCAGGAGGCGCGCCGGCAGGGTGGCGCCGGCGTCCTGCACCCACCAGGCGCCCTCGGCGTAGCCGGGCAGGTCGGCGACATTGCCGCCGCCCGGGCGGCGCAGGGTGCCCGTGGGCAGGACCTCGGCGTCCAGCACCCCGGCCCAGGCGTGCGGATCGGCGCGCGGCGTCAGGTCCAGGGGCGGCGGCTCCTGGAGGTGGGCCCCGGCGATGGCATGGGCCGTCGCCTCGCCGTAGGCGGCGGTCCAGGCGCGCCACAGCCAGTCCGGGGTGTTGAGCCGCGGGGCGTCCTGGGCGTCGCGCACGGCGGCGCCGCGCTCCGTGATGCGGCGCAGGACGGCGTTGATGAGGCCCTTGTAGGGGGCCGTGTTGCGCCGGCCGCCGGCCAGCTTGAGGGCCGTGGAGACCACGGCGTGGGCGGGCGTTTCCCGGAACAGGCTCTGCGCCGTGCCCAGGCGCAGGATGTTGCGCACGGGCAGCAGCTTGCGCCGGTGGGGCAGCGGGTGATCCAGGAAGCCGGCGATGACGAGATCGATCTGCCCCAGCCGGCGCAGGGTGAGGGCCACCAGGCCGTGGACGAAGGCGCGGTCGCGCCGCGACAGATGGGCGAAGCCGGGCTGGGTTTCCAGGGCCTCGTCCAGGGGCTGGCCGCCGTCCAGCACGGCCGCCAGCAGGCCCAGGGCGACGCGGCGCGGGTCCTCGGTCATGCCGTCAGCCCCAGGGGCCGCGACCGCCGCCGCCCTGTCCGGCCATTTCGCGCAGGCGCTGCACCCGGTTCTCGATGCTGGGGTGGGTGCTGAACAGGGAATCCATCTGGCGCCCGCTCAGCGGGTTGACGATGAAGAGATGGGCCGAGGCCGGGTTGTGCTCGGCGCGGGGGTTGTGATGCCCCTTGGCGAGCGCCTCCAGCTTCTCCAGGGCCGAGGCGAGCCACAGCGGATGGCCGCAGATCTCGGCGCCGCCCTTGTCGGCGCGGTACTCGTTGCTGCGCGAGATGGCCATCTGCACCAGGGCCGCCGCGATGGGCGCCAGGATGGTGGTGAGCAGGATGCCCACGATGCCCAGCGGGCCGCCGCCCTCCTCGTCGTCGCCGCCGGCCAGGCCCAGCGGCGCCAGGAAGAAGAACAGGTTGGCGATCATGGAGATGGCCCCCGCCAGCGTGGCCACGATGGTCATGATGAGGGTGTCGCGGCCGCGCACGTGGGCCAGCTCGTGCGCCATGACGCCGGCCACCTCCTGTTCCGTGAGGTTCGCGAGCAGGCCGCGCGTCGCCGCCACGGCGGCGTGCTGCGGATCGCGCCCGGTGGCGAAGGCGTTGGGCTGGTCCGAGTCGATGATGAAGACGCGCGGCGTGGGCAGGCCGGCGTTGGCGGCGAGCTGTTCCACGATGCGGTGGAAGTCCGGCGCTTCCGCCCGGCTCACGGGCCGCGCGCCCTGCATGGAAAGCACCAGGCGGTCGGCGTTCCAGTAGGTGAAGGCGTTCATGCCCACCGCCAGCAAAAGGGCGATGATCATGCCGCCGGGGCCGGCGATACCGTAGCCGACGGCCAGGAAGAGCCCCGTGAGGGCGGCCAGGAGAAGGGCAAGGCGGGCGGTGTTCATGATTCTCCCTCGCTGATGCGGCGCACGCTCGATCCGACGCCGCCTCTGTGTTTAGGCGCGCCGGCGGCGGGTTTCAAGGGCCTTGCATGGCAGGGTCCCGGACGGCTAATGTCCAACAGAACACAATAACAACGACCCCGGTTCCCGGGGCCAAAGGCACAACAGGGCAGCACGGGACGCTTTCCGTCGAGACGGACGCGATGACGAGGGGACCCGCATCATGACCGAAACCAGAACCGCCGAACCGCCCAGGGTGATCGACCGCGACACCGTGGCCCATCCGCAGCCGGGCGATGCCTGCGCCCTGCCGCCCGAGCACGGCGGCCCCAAGGGCCCCGAGCCCACCCGCTACGGCGACTGGGAGCGCAACGGGCGCTGCTCCGACTTCTGAACAGGGCGGCCGGGAAACGCCGGGCGGTTCCGGCTCACGCCCGGCCCGCCGGCCCGGCGGGCCGGGCGTCGGCGGGTGCCGTATCGGGTGCCGGCCCGTTGCCGCGCACCCGGTCGAGGCACGCGGCCGGGGTCAGGCGGCGGATGCTGCGGGCGCGCGTCGAGACGTGGCGCACCCGGGGGCCGCGCGGGCTGTCGTACAGGAAAACGTGGATCACACACGCCGGCGTGCGGTACTGCCAGACGCGCGCCGGCCCGTCGTGCCGGCGCAGGCCCGGCCGGCCCAGGAGGGCCCGGACCGCGCCGGGGCCCAGGCCGTCGAGGGCGCGCGGGGTGGGCCGGCGCAGGGCGGCGAGGCGCGTCGGCGGTCCCGCCGGCGGCGTGCCCAGGCGCAGGGTGAGGCGCGGGGCCTCCGGGCCACCGCCGCCGCGATGGGCGTTGCAGCCGGCAAGGGCAAGGCCCAGCACCAGCGCCATGGTGATGGATTTCACCCTGGATTCCGCGGTTGGCATCGGCCGACTCTCGGTGCCCGTCATCCCGGACGCTTTTGCGACGGCATTCCGCCGGCGCAAAAGCGATCCGGGATCTTTGTCCGCTCATACGGTGTTCTGGCGGCGTAACTCGGACGGCGTTCAGAAAGATCCCGGATCACCGTCCGGCAAGTCAAACTTGCCGGACGGTGTCCGGGATGACGCCTGAAGGTTTTATCGTTGAACAGGAAGCTGCCAACGGCGGAATCCAGGTTCACGTCTCCTCCGGCCGCCCCGATTCGTCCAGGACGCCCAGGTCGCCGGTGATGATGCCGCCGTTTTCCACCACCAGGCTGTTGTAGCGGACGGTCCCCGAGACACGGCCGTTGGCCTTGATGGTGAGCTGGCCCCGCACGTAGAGGGTGCCGTTGAAGGTGCCGTCCACCTCGGCGTCCTGCACCTCGGCCGAGCCGTGAAAGGAGCCCGTGCCGCGCAGGTCGAGAAGGCGGGCATCGGCCACCTGGGCATCCATGCTGCCTTCCACTTCCAGGACGTCGCAGGCCGTGATCTCGCCGTTGAGGCTGATCTCCTGGCCCACCACGAGGCGCTTGCCCTCGCTTTCCTGTTCGCCGCGGCCCTCGCCGCCGCTCCCGCCGCGCTGGCGGTCGCCGCGGCGGCCGGGGGCGGCGGCGCGGCGCGGCGCGTTGGCGGGGATCTCGGGCGTTTTCTTGGCGGGATTGTCGCCGCGCGACGAACCCGACGGCCGCGACGCGGCACCGCTGCGCCGGCCCTCGCCCTGGGGCTGGCTTTCCGCCTGTTCCCGGGGTTGGGTGGGCGTGGTTTCGGGGGCCTCGCGGGCGGCGTCGCCGGCCGGGGTGCTGTCGTCCGATTGGGGCACTTCAGGTCCTTCCGATGCCGGTGTGGCTTCCGGCGGGGCGGCGGCGCCGCTTTCGGCGCGGGCTTCCGTCACCGCCTCCAGGGGCGGCAGGTCGTCGGGGCCGGTTTCGCCGTCGGCGACGTGATGGCTGCTCGGGGTGCTCCCGCCGCCGCTGTCCGCCTCCGTTTCGTGATGGGCTTCACCGTCCTTCTTTCGCCGGAACATGCGATCCTTCCTTCCTTATGCCGTCCGGGCCCGTCGCGGCCGCTCGCCCCGCAGGCGATGGAACCGGTGCACCATGAGCGCGGCGGCGATCACCGGGGCGATCAGGTTGATCCCCGGCAGGGTCAGCAGGAGGGTGATGACAATGCCCGTCACCACCACGGTCCCGCCGTGGCGCCGGCGCAGCGCATCGGCCTCCCCGCGCGGCAGCCGGCGGGAAGCCACCAGTTCGTAGTATTCCCGCCCCAGAAGATAGCCGTTCACACCGTAGAAGACAAAAGGAAACAACGGCGGCACGAGGAGCGCGCCCAGGACAAGGATGTTGGCGGCGAGGGTGACGCCCAGGAAGCGTGCCGCCGTCACCAGGCCGCCCAGCACGGTGGGGTCGGCGCCCGGCGGCAGGTGGGGGTAATAGCGTGCCTCCACGGCGGCGGCGATGGCCTCCATGAACTCGCCCAGCACCGTGGTCACCACCAGCGGGAAGAAGAGGATGGTGAGCACCGCCACGGCCACGCCGCCCAGGATGTCCACCACCCATTCCAGCCAGCCCGTGCGGAACAGGGTGGTCTCCGTGAGCAGCCAGCCGAAGCCCGCCCACAGAACCCCCACGCACAGCACGCTGATGGCCACGGTGGCGAGCAGGTACTTGAGCACGCGCGGATCGCGCAACTGCTCCACGGCGCGGAAGAGGTCCCCGATCACGGCCGTTGCTCCGGAAATGGTTGGAACGCCCGGCACTCAACCACACGGCGCGGCGTGCGTCTACGCCCCGTCCGGGACGAGGGCGATGCGCCCGGTGACGCGGCGTTCCCGGAGGGCGTCCAGGGCGGCCGTGAAATCCGCCAGATCGTACGTCGCCCACACCTCGGGGGCCAGGCGGCCGTCGCGCCACCAGCCGAGCAGGGTCTCCAGGGCGGTGCGCACCGCCGCCGGGTCCAGGTGGCGCCAGGCGCCGAACCAGTAGCCGATGACCGTCTGGTTCTTCACCAGGAGCCGGTTGGCCGGGATCCCGGGCACCGTGCCCGAGGCGAAGCCCACCGTCAGGATGCGCGCCCCCTGGGCCGCCGAGCGCAGGGCGGCGTCGAACACCTCGCCGCCCACCGGATCGTACACCACGTCCGGCCCCGCACCGCCGGTGACGGCGCGGGCCGCGTCGCGGATGGCCTGGTCGCGGTGGTCGATGGTGTGGTGCGCCCCGTGTCGCTCCACCGCGGCCAGCTTGTCACCGCCGGCGCAGCCGATGACCGTGGCGCCCAGGACGCGCGCCACTTCCACGGCCGTCAGGCCGACGCCGCCGCCGGCGCCGGTGACGAGGACGGATTCCCCGGGGCGCACCCCGGCCCGGTGGTGCAGGCCCAGGTGGGCCGTGCCGTAGGCGACGCCGAAGGTGGCCGCCGTGACCCACGGCATGCCGGCGGGCAGGCGCACCATGTCGGCGGGCCGGGCGATCACCTCTTCCGCCCAGGCGCCGTGGTCCACGAGCGCCATGACGGGCGTCCCCGGGGGCGGCGCGTCGGCGGCCTCGGGCCCCGCTTCCAGCACCTCGCCCGCCGCCTCGAATCCGGGGGTGAAGGGCGCGGCCGGGCGCACCTGGTACTGCCCGGCGATCATAAGGGTGTCGGCGAAATTCACCCCGGCGGCGCGCATTCGCAGCCGGACGCCGTCCGCCGGCAGGTCGGGGCGCGCCACGTCGCGCGCCACGGGCGTGGCGCCCTCCTCGTCCACCATGATGGCCCGCATGAGCACCTCCCGCTGTTCGGCCTTGATTCGCGCCGGCACGCGCCCACGATAGGGGGGCGATGGGAACATGGAATGGTGCGGTGCACAATGCGAGGCTATTTCGGCATCGGCGTGGAGCAGGTGAGCAAGCCGTTCAACATGGGCAACCTCTTCCGGTCGGCCCATGCCTTCGGGGCCAGCTTCGTCTTTACCGTGGACGCCGCCTACCAGCGCGCCAGCCGGTTCGCGGACACGGCCGACACGCCGTCGCACCTGCCGTTCTACAGCTTTCCCGACGCGGCGCACCTGCTCCTGCCCCACGGCTGCCGGCTCGTGGGCGTGGAGCTTCTGGACGAGGCGGTGGCCATGCCCACCTTCCGCCACCCGCCGCGGGCCGCCTACATCCTGGGCCGCGAGCGCGGGGCCCTGTCGGATGCCGTGCTGGCCCGCTGCGACCACGTCATCCGCATCCCCGTGAAATTCTCCATTAACGTCGCGGTAACGGGGGCGCTGGTCATGTATGACCGGATGCTCAGCCGCGGCGGCTTCCAGGCGCGGCCCATGCGGCCGGGCGGACCGGCGGAGGCGCCGCCGGAACACCACCACGGCGATCCCGTGCGGCGCACGCATGGCGAGCGCGCGACGGCCTTCCGGGATACGCCGCCCCTGGCGGAGGCCGACGCGGTGGATACGGACAATCAGGCGGAGGCGGCCCTTTCTCCGGACGATCCGGTCTGATAAAAAAGAGGCAACCGGCGTTCGGTTGGTTCGCGGGAAGGGGAATCGATGACCATCAAGACTACAGCCACCACGGCGGCGGCCGTCCTGTTCGCCGCTCTCGTCGCCCCGGCCTCCGGCGCCTGGGCGCAGGACGTCACCCCCCTCGGCACCTTCGAGGCGTGGGAGGCCTACACCTACAAGGAAGACGGCCACAAGGTCTGCTATCAGGTGAGCGAGCCCAAGAAGAGCGAGGGCGACTACACCCGGCGTGGCCGCACCTACGTCATGGTCACCCACCGGCCGGCCAACGGGAACACCAACGTGGTGAGCGTCATCGCCGGCTACACCTACAAGAAGGACAGTGACGTCTCGGTGAACATCGGCGGCCACACCTTCACCCTCTTCACCCACGAGGATTCGGCCTGGGCGGCCGATTCCGAGGCGGACCGCTCGCTGGTGCGCGCCATGAAGCGCGGCGTGGACATGGTGGTGAAGGGCCGCTCCACCCATGACACCCTGACCACGGACACCTATTCCCTCATGGGCTTCACGGCGGCGCACGAGGCCATCAACAAGGCCTGCAACGTGGATCCGCTGTAACGCGGTCCCCCCTTGCCCGCGCCCACGGGCGCGCCATATTCGGGGTATCATGAGCGACGCCGTACCGCCCGACCCCGCCAGCGACACCACGCGCCGCGACCTCGTGGGCCTCTCCCGCGAGGCGCTGGCGGCCGAGATGGCGGCGCTGGGGGAAAAGCCCTTCCGCGCCCGCCAGCTCTGGCACTGGATCTATCACCGCGGGGTCGCGGACTTCGCGGCCATGACCGACCTGGGCAAGACGCTGCGGGCGAAGCTGGCCGAGCGCTATGTCGTGGGCCGGCCCGCCGTCCACGCCGACCGGGTGGCCAGCGACGATACCCGCAAATGGCTCCTGGGCCTGGCCGACGGCAACGAGGTGGAGGCCGTCCACATTCCCGAAGAGGACCGGGGTGCCCTGTGCCTGTCGTCGCAGGTGGGCTGCACCCTGACATGCCGCTTCTGCCAGACGGGCACGCAGCTCCTGGTGCGCAACCTGACGGCGGGCGAGATGGTGGGCCAGGTGCTCACCGCCCGGGACGCCTTCGGCGAATGGCCCACGCCCCACGACGGCGAGCGCCGGGTGTCCAACCTGGTGGTCATGGGCATGGGCGAGCCCCTGTTCAACACGGACAACGTCATCACGGCCCTCAACATCGCCGCCGATCCCGAGGGCCTGGCCCTGTCGCGCCGGCGCATCACCCTGTCCACCTGCGGCGTGGTGCCGGAGATGCGGCGCGTGGGCGAGGAGACCGGCGTGAACCTGGCCGTCAGCCTGCACGCCGTCAGTGACGACGTGCGCGACCGGATCATGCCCATCAACCGCAAGTACCCGCTCGCCGAGCTCATGGATGCCTGCCGCAATTATCCGGGGCTGTCCAACGCCCGGCGGATCACCTTCGAGTATCTGCTCCTCAAGGACGTCAACGATTCCCCGGCGGACGCGCGGGAACTGGCGCGGCTTTTGGACGGCATCCCGTGCAAGATCAACCTGCTGCCCTTCAACGGCTGGGCGGACGCGCCCTTCGAGCCGTCGCCGCAGGCCCGCATGGAAGCCTTCAGCCGCATCCTCAACGACAAGGGCTACACGGCGCCGCTGCGCCAGCCCCGCGGCCGCGACATCGAGGCGGCCTGCGGCCAGTTGCGCTCGGCCAGCAGGCGCCCGCCCAAGAGCCGCCACCGCGCCCGCGTCGCCGCCGGGATCGAGGACCCGGACGAACACCTGACGGCATGAAGTGGCGATGGAAATTCACCTGGTCTCCGACGGCATCGACGACGTCCTCACCCTGGGCCCGGAACCCGACGACGAGGCGACGCTCACGGAGGCGCGCCGCCAGGTGCCGCCCGAGGCCTTCGACAACCTCGTCCCGCCCATCCTGGAGACGGCGAACGTGGCCATCCGCATGGTGATGATGTACCACGCAGCGCTCGCCTACCTGGACCAGAACGACCGCTGGGACGCCAACGCCATCACGTTCACCGTGGACCGCAACGCGGGGCGCCACACCGTGGAGGTGGATTGATGCCAGGACATTCCCCATGTTTTCTCGAACGCCCGTCGGGTGGCGCCATCTTTCGAGGCTCCGCCTTCGGCGGAGCAC
>CAJXLG010000010.1 GCA_913055885.1 uncultured Rhodospirillales bacterium | reverse complement strand
GGGCCGGAAGCCGGTGCCTAAAGGGCAAACCGCGCCGGCGAGGGAAAAGGAAAAGAAATGCAGGCGGGTTACGGCAGGGCGGAGACTTCCCCCACCACCATCTCGACCAACCCCGGCAGCGCCCGCTCGCACGTATCCGACAGCGCCACCCCCGTCCCCAGGGCCTCCGGCACCATGCCGACGAGGCGCACGGTTTCCGGGGCCTCGTTGGAAAGATTGAGGGCCGCCAGGACGTCGGCAAGGCCCGTCTGGTGGGGCGAGATGCGCTCGCGGAAGAAGGCCGGCACCTCGCCGGGGCCCAGGCGGACAATGTCGCCCGGCTGGGCGTCGGCCTTTTTCACCGCGTCCACCACGACGAGGTGGCGGCGGCCGGCGATGGGCTCCATGAGGTCCATGCCCGCCGTGCCACCGTCCATCACCTCCACGCCATCCGGCACGGCGTAGTCGGCCTGATAGGCCTCCACGGCGCGCACACCCACGGCCTCGTCCATGAGCAGCACGTTGCCGATGCCCAGCACCAGGACGGGCGCGGGGGTGGCGGCCATGCTCACCGCGTGTTGATCTTCACCGCCGGGCCGCCGTCGGCGTCCGTCAGGTGAATGGCGCACGCCAGGCACGGGTCGAAGGAGTGCACCGTGCGCAGCACCTCCAGCGGCTGTTCCGGATCGGCCACCGGGTTGTCCAACAGCGCCGCCTCGTAGGGGCCCTGGCGGTCCTGTTCGTCGCGCGGCCCGGCGTTCCACGTCGTGGGCACCACCGCCTGATAGTTGGCGATGCGGCCGTCGCGGATCACCACCCAGTGCGACAGGATGCCGCGCGGCGCCTCGTGGAAGCCGTAGCCCTGCACCTCGCCGTCCGGGAACTCCGGCTGGTTGCAGGTGGTGGTGTCGCCCGAGGCGATGTTGTCCATGAGGTGCTGCCACTGGTCCGACAGGGTGTCCGTGAGCACGGCGCCCCGGATGGCGCGCGCCGCGTGCCGGCCGATGGTGGAGTGCAGGGCGTCCAGCCCCACCTTGGTCCCGGCCGTCTCGCTCGCCGTGTCCAGCACCGCGTTGGCATACTGCTTCGTGCCCTCGTGGCCCGCGGCGTAAAGGCACAGCACATTGGCCAACGGCCCCACCTGCGCCCGCTCGCCGTGGAACGTGGGCGACTTCACCCAGGAATACTTGCCGTCGTCCTGGAATTCCGTGTGGTTGGGCTGCGTCTCGCCGTCGTAGGGATGGAGCGGCGTTTCGTCGCCCTCGGAATAGCTGTACCAGGCGTGCTTGACGGCCTCCTTGACGCCCTTCTCGAAATAGGCGTCGTTGAAGCCCTGGATGGGCTGGTAGGTGCCGACGTCGCCGTTCCGGATGTAGCCGCCGGGCAGCGCCAGCTTCTCGCCCTTCTCGTCCAGCGGCATGTCGGGCGCCGAGAGATAGTTGGTGATGCCCTTGCCGTACTTCGTCCAGTCGGCGTAGAGCCCGCCGATGGCCGCCACGTCAGGCACATAGACCTGCTTGGTGAAGGCGTCCAGCTCGTCGATCAGGCTCTTGATGTACTGCAGCCGCTCCAGGTTCAACACGCTCTGGGCGTCCATGTTGATGGGGTTGGTCACCCCGCCCACGGCCAGGTTCTGGATGTGCGGCGTCTTGGAGCCCAGCACCGTGACGATCTTGTTGGCCACGCGCTGGTACTCCAGCGCCTGGAAATAGTGCACCAGGGCCATGAGGTTGGCCTCGGGCGACAGGGTCATGGCCGGGTGGTCCCAGTAGCCCGTGCCGAACACCCCGAGCTGCCCGGAATCGACGAAGCTCTTGAGCTTGCGCGCCACGTCCTGGAACTCGCTGTCGCTGTTGCGGTGCCAGTCCGACAGCGAGCGCGCCAGGGCCGCCGCCTTCTTGGGGTCGGCCTTGAGGGCGTGGGTGATGTCCACCCAGTCCAGCGCCGAGAGCTGGTAGAAGTGGACGATGTGGTCGTGCAGCCCGTGCGCTCCCTGGATGAGGTTGCGGATGTACTGGGCGTTGGGCGGCACGGGCAGGCCCAGGGCGTTCTCCACCGCGCGCACGGAGGCGATGGCGTGCACCGTGGTGCACACGCCGCAGATGCGCTGGGCGAAAAGCCACGCCTCGCGCGGGTCGCGGTCGCGCAGGATGAGCTCGATGCCGCGCCACATCTGGCCGGAGGCCCAGGCCTTGTCCACCCGGCCGTCCGCCACGCTGCAATCCACCCGCAGATGCCCCTCGATGCGGGTTACGGGATCGACGCTGATCCGCCTGGCCACGGTTCACCTCCTGATCAAACGGGGATCATGCCTGGTGGGCTTCCGGCCGGTGCAGCACCGGCAGCTTCTTCACGAACAGCAGATAGAGCGCCACCTCCAGCCCGAAGATGCCCAGCGTCACCAGAAGCTCCGGCACGGAGGGGAAATACGCCCACGTGCCCCCCGCCGGGTCGTAGCCGACGAGGTAGGCGTTGATGCGGTACACGATGCCCCCCGCGAGCAGCAGGGCCGCCGAGGCGAAAAGCACCGGGGGCTGGTTGCGCTTGGCGGGCGACGCCAGGAGCAGGAGCGGCACCACGTGCAGGGTCATCTCCACCCAGAACATGCCCGCCTGCACCGTGCCGTCGAAGGCAAGGGGGAAGGCGCCGCGCACGGACAGATCCACCACCCGCAACACCAGCCAGACGAGCGCCACGTAGGCCATGACGCGCGACACCCGGCCCAGCAGGTCGCGCTCCAGCGGCCGGCGGAAGCCGGTGGACGCCAGCACCGCCTCGCCCACCACCGTGGCGAAGCCCATCAGGATGGCCGAGACGAGGAACAGGACCGGCAGGAGCTGCGACTGCCACAGCGGGCTGATCTGGTGTCCCAGCACGACGAGCAGGGTGCCCAGCGACGACTGGTGCATGGTGGGCAACAGCACGCCGAGCGCCACCAGCAGGAACATCCCCCGGTCGAAGATCCGCTCCGCCCGCCTGAGCCCGAGGCGCTCCAGGATCGCCGGGGCGAACTCCAGCCACAGGATGACGGTGTAGGCGAGCACGCACAGCCCCACCTCCAGCATCACGGAATCGCCGTGCATGAGCTCGGGGTTGAGCAGGTTGTAGAACTGCCACCAGCGGCCCAGGTCGATGATCACCGCCACGCCCGCCAGGGTATAGCCGAACAGCCCCGCCAGGAGGGCCGGCCGCACCAGCGGGTCGTAGTGGCCGCGGTTGAGGATGTAGACCAGAAGCGCCATGACGTAGCCGGCGCAGCCGAAGGCCGTGCCGATGACCACGTCCACCACCACCCACATGCCCCACGGGTAGCCGTCGTTGATGTTGGCCACGGCGCCCAGGCCGCCGGCGAAACGCTGCGCCAGCACCACCGCCGCCACCAGGAACAGCACCGAGGCGATGGCGAAGGTGCGGGTGAAGAGCCGCCCGCCGAGGGGCGCGAAGTGCCCGCTGCCGCCGCTCATGGGCCGCCTCCCGTGTCGCCGCTGTCAGGGCCGTCATCCGCATCGCCGGGCCGGCCGTCGGCCTTGCCGCGGGCGTTGCGCCACGTCACGGCGGCCAGCCCGGCAAGCACCACGGCGGGCGCCACCAGCCCCTCGTAGAGGGTGTGCTGGATGCCCTCCGCCTCCGCCGGATAGCCGTAATCGGGCACGTCCGTGGGCAGGCCGAGCTTGTCGAAGGGCACGCCCGACAGCATGAGGCACTGGGTGCCGCCCAGCTCGCTCTCGCCGTAGACGTGGTCCTGATAGCGCGCCGCCTCGGCGTCATGGCCCAGGCGCTCGCCGCCCACCCGGCCCTCGATGTCGCCGCGCGGAACGTGCAGGCGCTCGCCCGGGGCCGCCGCCAGCCGGCGCTCCGCCTCCCGCTTCAGCTTGCGCGTGGGGCCGAAGAGCGTGGCCCCCGTGGGGCACACGTCCACGCAGGCGGGAAGCTGCCCGGCGGGCAGGTGGTTGCACAGCTCGCACTTCTGGATCCGGCCGAAGGGGTCGTTGAACGCGTACTTGGGCACGCCGAAGGGGCAGGACAGGACGCAGTAGCGGCAGCCGATGCAGCGGTCGGGATCGTGGCCGACGATGCCGTTCTTCGGGTCCTTGGTGTTGGCCGAGACGGGGCACACGGAAACGCAGGACGGGTCGATGCAGTGCTGGCACTGGCGCTTGATGAAGGCGTAGCCGTTCTCCGCCCGGTCCTTCTGTTCCATGGTGCCGTGGCGGTACACCTTGATGATGTTGAGGGTGTCCGCCGAGAGATGCTGCGGCGTGTCCCAGGTGCCCTGGTTCCACGGCCGCTGGTCCCGGTGGATCTCCGGCGCCATGCCGTTGGCGTCCTTGCACGCCGCGACACACGCCTTGCAGCCGATGCACAGGGTGGAATCGTAGAGCAGGCCCACGGCCTCGGGGGGCAGCTCCGGCGTGGGCCGCTGGAGCGCGCTCGCCGGGCCGGCGGCGGCCGTGACACCGGCCGCCCCGGCCCCCGCGACGGCCCCCTTGAGGAAATCGCGCCGGTTGACCGTCATGGCGTCACTCCCGCGCGTTGTCGTCGCCGGCGGAATCGTCGCCGCCGTCGCCCTTGCCGGACCGCGCCAGCCGGCTGGTCATGACGGCGCCGGCGCCCAGGGCGGCCCCGCCCACGCCGGCCACCACGGCCGCGGCGCCGGGCGTCACGCCCTCGCCTTCCTCGGCCTGGACCCGCGGATAGGCGGACGGCGGCTCCACGTTCTCCACATCGGACAGGCTGTGCAGCGGCCGGAAGAAGCCCACACCCTCCTCCGTGCAGCCGAAGCACGGGTGGCCCGTGCCCACGGGCCAGGCGCCCTCGCCGGCCACGTCGCCGAAGCCGATGACGGGACAGTTGGCGTAGGTCATGGGCCCCTTGCAGCCCAGCTTGTACAGGCAATAGCCCTTGCGATGGCCCTCGTCGCCGAATTCCAGGGCGAAGCGGCCGGCGTCGTAGTGGGCGCGGCGCTCGCAGTTCTCGTGGATGAGCCGGCCGTAGGCGAAGACCGGCCGCCCCTTGTCGTCCACCTCGGGGAATTCCCGGAAGGTCAGGAAGTGCAGCACCGTGGAGACGAGGTTGTACGGATTGGCCGGGCAGCCGGGCGTGGTGATCACCGGCTTGTCCTTGACCACCGCGTTCACGGGCCGGGCGTTGGTGGGGTCGGGCGCGGCCGACGGAATGCCGCCCCAGGAGGCGCACGACCCCGTGGCGATGATGGCCGCGGCGCCGGAGGCCGCCTCCTCCACGGACTGGCGCTGGGTCCTGCCCGCCACCATGCAGTAGGCTTCCGCCTCGCCGGTGGGGATGGAACCGTCCACGATGAGCAGGTACTGGCCCCTGTATTTGTCGAGGATGTGCTCCTTGTGCTGCTCGGCCCGGTGGCCGGCCCCGGCGTTCAGGGTCTCGTGGTATTCAAGGGAAATGTGGTCGAGGATGAGGCTTTCCAGCGTGGGATGCTGGGTGCGCAGGAGCGATTCGGTACAGCCCGTGCACGCCTGCCCGGAAAGCCAGATGACCGGCGGCCGCTCCGCCTTCGTGGCGGCATCGGCGATGCGGATGCCGAAGCCGGGGCCCAGCCCGAGCGTCACCGCCACGCCCGTGCAGAATTTCAGGAAGTCGCGCCGCTTCAGGCCGCCCAGGGCCCCGTCGTAGCCGTCGGGGTCCCCCACGGTCCGGGTGTCGTAATGGTCCGGAACCGTCCCGCTGTCCTGGCCGTCACGCATGATCACCCCCATTACCAGCCTGCGACACGCCTACCACGGCACCCGGGGGTCATCAACCCTGTATTGAATATTGCGCCGCGCTAATATGAAAGAAGCGTGATGTACGGCCCGCGATCCGGTATCGCGCGTCACCCCTCCCGACGATAGGGCGACTCTCCCGCGTCCACGGCCATTTCCGCCGCCACCGCCTCGCGTTCCTCGTCCAGATAGTTGGCCACGGCATCGCGCAGCCCCGGGTGGACGATCCAGTGGGCGGCGTACACGGGGCTTGGCAGGTAGCCGCGCTGGATCTTGTGCCGCCCCTGCGCGCCCGCCTCCACGCGTTCCAGGCCGCGGGCGATGGCGTGGTCGATGGCGGCGTAGTAGCAGGCCTCGAAGTGCAGGAAGGGATGGTGGCTGCCGGCGCCCCAATTGCGGCCGTACAGCACCCGGTCATCGCGGAGATTGAGCGCGCCCGCCACCGGCGCGCCGTCGGCATCGCGCGCCAGCATGACCACCACGCTGTCGGGCAGGTGTTCGCTCAGGCCGTGGAAGAAGGCGCGGTTGAGATAGGCCGGCGAGGGTTTGCGGTCCATCACCGCGCGGTAGAAGCCGTGAAAGGCATCCCACAGGGCGGGCGTCATGTCGCGGCCGGTGCAGGGCGTCACCGTGAGGCCCTGATTCGCCACCTCGCGGCGCTCGCGGCGGATGGTCTTGCGCTTGCGGGCGTTCAGATCGGCCAGGAAATCGTCGAAGGTGGCATAGCCCCGGTTTTCCCAGTGATACTGATAATCCAGCCGCGTCAGGAAGCCGGCGTCGGCCAGCGCCCGCTGTTCGTCTTCCCGGCAGAAGGTGACGTGCACCGACGAGGCCCCCTCGCGTTCGGCCAGCGTCACCAGGGCGTCGGCGAGGATCCGGCGCAGGCGTTCCGGGGCTTCCGCGTCGGGGTGCACCAGCAGGCGCGGCCCCGTCACCGGCGTGAAGGGCACCGCCACCTGGAGCTTGGGGTAATAGCGGCCGCCGGCGCGCTCGAAGGCGTGCGCCCAGCCCCAGTCGAAGATGTATTCGCCGAAGGAATGGTCCTTGAGGTAGACGGGCGCCGCCGCCAGCAGCCCGTCATCCGGCGCCGTCACCGTGAGGTGCCGCGGCCGCCAGCCGGTGGCCGGCCCCACGGTGCCCGACTCTTCCAGCAACCGGAGGAAGGCATGCCGGGTGAAGGGCGTGCCGGCGCCACCGCAGGCGTCCCACGCCGCGGCGTCGATCTCCGCCATGCCCGTGTGTACCCGCACCGGGGTGTCGCCGCTCATGCGCCCCAGGGTGCCGCGCCAAGGGCGCGCGGGAAAGAGCATGATTTTCCGTAAAATGCCACTTAAATATTTTCATAAATACCGATCAAACAGACATCTTATATTTCTGCACTTTCGTCCATTGGCATTAAAAACGACATGGCGCATTGAACAGCAAATATCGAGTGCTATACTGTCAAAAGGGTGAAACCAGGGTCCGGCGGACCCTTCACCGCAGGCGATCTGGCGGGAGGCCGGTATTCATGACCCACGGGATCGAACGCAACGGGTGGCCGGACGCCCCGGATGATGTGGAAAACGCCTTCGCCAGCCTGGAGGACGCGGAGCGGCGGCTTCAGGCGCTTCTCGGGGAGGGCGGCACGGAGCTGACGCCCGCCGCCCTGCCGCGGCGGACGATCCGGCGCATCGACGCCGCCTTCCGGAAACTGGCGGCGGAGGCGGCCGCCCGGGGAAACCTCGGCTGGCAGGCGGCGGTGGAACGCTGCCACGCCCGCTTCCGGGCCGCCGTGACCGAGGAGGCCCAGCACCGCGCCCGGGCCCTGCACCGGGCCGTGCCCGCGTCGGCGACGGACACCGCGGCGGCGCGCACGGCCGTTCGCGACGCGGCGCGCGCCGACCGGCTCACCGCCGATCGCCTCAACGCCCTGGTGCGCGAGGCCCGGGCGACGACGGCGGGCGGCGACTCTGCCGGGGCGACACCATCCGGCGATACCGCCGACGAACAGGCCACCGAGGCGCGCCTCGACGCCGCCATGGCCGACACCTTCCGCCGCCTGGCGGACAGCTTCCGGCAGACGGGCTGACGCCCGCCCGGCCCTTTCCGATTCGACAATGGCGGACCGGCGTTCTACCGGGCGCCCTTGAGGCGCCGGAAGAAGCGGGGATTCTGCAGCACCAGGCAGGAGATGGTGCGGGTCTCGCGGGGGTCGGCGTCGCTGTGCAGGCGGGCGTGGGGCGGGTGGTCGTCGAAGGTGATGATGGCGTCCACCACCCACAGGCTCTGGTAGGTATCGCCCGTCTTCACCAGGCGGTCGCCGGGGCGCACGCTCACCCCCTGGCGCGCCCGGGCGCTTTCCCGGAAGGCGGCGACCACGTCGTTGGCCAGCCCCACCAGCCGGTCCACGGCCGTCCGGGGCGTGACGGGCACGGAATGCTGCGTCATGGCGTTTCTCTCGACCGGAACAGCGGCGTCCGGTTTCAGGCGGATGCGGGGGAAAGCCCCCGTGACGGGCCGGCCGCCACGGGGAACGGGCCGGCGCTAGCGCTGCTCGCCCAGGAACTGCATCAGCATGATGAACAGGTTGATGAAGTCCAGGTAGAGCTGCAGGGCGCCGAAGACGGCCTTCTTGCCGGCCACCGCCGAACCGTCCGATTCGGCGTACATCTCCTTGATCTTCTGGGTGTCGTAGGCCGTCAGGCCGGCGAACACCAGGACGCCGATGCCGGAGATGACGAAGTGCAGCAGGCTGCTCTGCAGGAAGATGTTCACCACCATGGCGATGATGATGCCCACGAGCCCCATGAACAGGAAGGAGCCCAGGCCCGTCAGATCGCGCTTCGTGGTGTAGCCGTACAGGCTCAGCGCGGCGAAGGTGGCCGCCGTGATGAAGAACACCCGCGTGATGCTCACCGGCGTGTAGGCGGCGAAAATGTACGACAGCGAAAGCCCCATGAGGCCGGCGAAGACCCAGAACGTCGCCTGGACCGCCGGCAGGCTCATCTTCTCCATGCCGAAGCTCATGACCAGCACGACGCCCAGCGGCGCCAGCATCACCAGCCACGCCAGGGCGGTGCCGTGAATGGCCTGCATCAGGGTCGGCGAGGACGCCACCAGGGCCGCCACCAGCCCCGTCAGGGCGACGCCCGAGGCCATGTAGTTGTACACGCGAAGCATGTACTGGCGCAGGCCGGCGTCGATCGTGGCGGCCTCCGCCTGGCCGCGACTCAGGGTGCGGCGATCCGTGTTCAGTGCCATGGGTCCCTCTTAACCGATAACCACGCTTGGTGTTCACGCTTGGTGTTGACCTTAAAATAGTCCCAACCGGCGCCCGGTTCAACACGCAAGGCCGCCGTCGGCCGCCGTCATGTCCAGCGCCGCCATCGCCCGCAGCACGGCCTCGGCCGCGCCGGAATACTTGCGGCCGCCGTCGTGCAGCACCAGGCCGGGGGCCAGGCTGGCGCCGCCGCGCACGCCCTTGCGCGCGCGCACCAGGAGTCGCCGGGCCGGCCGGCCGGCGCGCGGCCACAACGGGCACATCACCACGTCGCCGGCGCCCTGGTGGTGCAGGGCGGCGAGCAGGCCGTCCATCCGGTCGGCCCGGTGGATGACCGTCAGCGTCCCCTTGCGCGGCAGGCACGCCAGGGCGAAGGCGATCCAGGCCGCCAGCGGCGCGTCGCCCTCCACGTCGGCGCGGCGGCGGCCGGCGTGCGGCGACTCGCGGCCGGTGCCGGGCCGGCTGTGGGGCGGATTGGCGGCCACCTGGGCGAAGGCGCCGTGCCACGCCGGGGGTGGGCCGTCGGCCACGTCGCCCGTCCCGAAGGTGGCGCCGTCCAGGCCGTTGGCGGCGGCGTTGGCGCGCGCCGCCGCCACCGCGTCGGGGTCGGCGTCCACGCCGTGAACGCCCAGCCCCGGGCAGCGCCTCATCAGGCACAGGGCGACGGCGCCCGTGCCGCAGCCGAGATCGAGCACCGGCCCGCCGCGCCGCGCCTCCACGGCGGCGGCCAGGAGCACCGGGTCGATGGCGGCGCGATAGCCGCGCGCCGGCTGCGCCAGCACCACGCGCCCGCCCAGCAGGGTGTCGCGGGTGGCGGTCACAGGCCCTCCATGTCGGCGTCCCGGAGGATCCGGCGGGCGCGACTGTAATCGTCGTCGCTCACCATCACCCGCCGCCGGATGGCGCCGATGCTGCCCTCCAGGACGCTGGTGTGGGTGTCGAACACCACCACCTCGATGCCCTCGTCCTTGAGGAGCGCCTCCACCAGGGAAATGGCGACGGGATCGTTGGTGCGCAGGAGTTCCCGCATGAAGGCTCCCCGCCGGGGCTCCGGCGTGACCGTCCTTGACCGGGCGAATATGGCGGCCCTATGCTCCGCCGTCCAGGACAGACCGGGCCCGCCTGTCCTGCACCAACAACGCACGAGACCCGCAGGCGATGGAATCCACGGTGCAAACGGCCGCCGATCCCGGCGCGATGGCCCTGGAAACCCTGGTGGCGGAGGACCTCAAGGGCGTCAACCGGGTCATCCGCGAGCAGATGCAGAGCCCGGTGGCCCTCATCCCGCAGCTTGCCGGGTACATCATCCAGGCCGGCGGCAAGCGCCTGCGCCCCCTGCTCACGCTGGGGGCGGCGCGCCTGTGCGGCTACGCGGGCGAGCGCCACATCCCGCTGGCCGCCTGCATCGAGTTCCTGCACACGGCCACCCTGCTGCACGACGACGTGGTGGACGAGAGCGGCCTGCGCCGCGGGCTGGAATCCGCCAACGCCGTGTGGGGCAACAAGGCCAGCGTCCTGGTGGGGGATTTCCTGTTCAGCCGCGCCTTTCAGGTCATGGTGGCGGACGGCGCCCTGCCCGTGCTCAAGACCCTGTCCGACGCCTCCGCCGTGCTGGCCGAGGGCGAAGTGCTTCAGCTCGTCACGGCCAACGACACGGAAACGGACGAGAGCGCCTATCTGGACGTCATCGAGCGCAAGACGGCGCGCCTGTTCGCCGCCGCCGGGCGCCTGGGCCCCCTGGTGGCGGAGCGCCCGGAAGCCGAGGCCGACGCCCTGGAGGCCTTCGGCCTGAACCTGGGCGTGGCCTTCCAGCTCGTGGACGACGTGCTGGACTACTCGGCCCGCCAGGAGGCCCTGGGCAAGGGCGTGGGCGACGACTTCCGCGACGGCAAGCTGACCCTGCCGGTGGTGCTCGCCTTCCAGCGCGGCGACGCCGAGGAGCGCGCCTTCTGGTGCCGCACGCTGGAGGACATGGACCAGCGCGACGGCGACCTGCACCACGCCATGCACCTGATGACGCGCCACAACGCCCTGGACGACGCCATGGCGCGGGTCACCGCCTACGCCGACGCGGCGCGCGATGCCCTGGCCATGTTCGACGACGGGCCCATGCGCCGCGCCCTCCTGGAAACCGTGGATTTCTGCGTGGAACGCGCCTACTGATCCGCATGGTTCTCAGGCCGGCGGCGGGGCATCCAGCGTCGGCGCATCCTCGGCCAGCAGGGCGTCACGGGCACGCTCCATGGCCTCCGGGTCCTCCAGGGCCATGGCCTTCTCGAAGGCCGCGCGGCGGGCGCGCATGCGGGCGAGACGGTCCTCGCTGCGCTCGATGGCGGCGGACAGGCGTTCCTCGGCGACGGAACAGGTATTGTCCAGGCTCTCCACGGCCTGATGGAGCTGCTGGCCGCTGGTGGCCAGGGCGTCCGCCAGGCGGCCGAACTCGCGCGCCGCCCGGCGCAGCAGAAAGACTTCATAGGAGGTGACGGACATGACGGCGGGCCCCCGGGGCCGGATTGAGTCGGCGGGTATGCTTTTCATTTTAGCCGACCCGGCGCCGGGTTCAAGGCCCCGGCGCCCGTGAAAATCCTGTGTCGCCGGGGCGGCACCGCCGGGAGCGGTCGCCCACCCGACAACCACCGCCCGGTGGCCGGTACCACCAGCCGTTTATGGGGCTTCGCCCGCCGCCCGGTCCTCCGCGGACGGCGGGCGACACGCCGTCCGCGGCCGATCACCGGCTCCAGGAACATCCGGGCGCGTAGCTCTGACCCGTCATGGTGAGGGTCACCGACCTGCCGCTGTCGAAAGCCTTGGTGCACGTGCCTGGCGCGTCGCCGGTCACGACGTCGCCCATGACCAAAAGGCCGGTCGCATTGGCGGGAATCTTGATGCACTTTTTGGAGCCGTTACCCTTGATGTCGTCCGTCCTTTTCTTTTCCTGCCGCATGTTGCTGAAGGTGATTTCCACCTTCAGGTTGACTTCGAAATCGGCGTCGTTTCTGAGGCAGACCTCCGCCGCCGTGGCCTGGCCCGCGCCGGCGGCGGTTACGGCGGCCATTCCGAGGGCGGCAAGCGTGCCGCGCAAGAACGGGCTGCGCCGAATGGTATCGCGTTGCATGGGGCTGACCCTCCATTGTTCCTGTCAAAGGCTGTGTGGCGACTGAACGCCCGTTCAAACGGGCTGCGCCCGTTTGAACGGAACATGCTTCAGAAATCGCAGGTGGGCGTCAGGGAGCCGCCCCCCATGATGAGGGTGACCGGCTCCGCCTCCCCCAGGGTGGCTTCGCAGCCTTTCCCCCCCAAGATGGGGGCCTCGAGATCCACCTCCCCGGCCCCCGCGGGGATCGCCACGCATTCCTTGGTCTCGGCCAGGATGTCGCCGGTCTTTTTCGTGCCGATTTCGTCGTTCATGGCGTAGGTCACCTTGAGGTGCTCCACAAGGTACGCCCCCACGTTCTTGGCGCAGATATCCACCGTTCCCTGGGCCCGGGCGGGGCCCGTCCCGGCCGCGGCGACGACGGCGATTCCCAGGGCGGCAAGCGTGCCGTGCAAGAACGGGCTGCGCCGAATGGTATCGCGTTGCATGGGGCTGATCCTCCTCTCCGTTGCTGGACTCCCGGGCCATGGCGGACGCCGAAGGCCCGCCCGCCCGGATGCGCTGACTGCGCCCCCGTGGATCATCATGCGCCACACCGGCGCCGGAGCAACCCTTGTGTTCAAGGCGGTCCGGTGACGCCCGGGATGGCCCTCTCGTTGACAGGCGCCCGCCCGCCCTCTAAACCTTGTGCGGGACTCCGCCGGCTCGCGGCGGGGTACCCCGTACCGGTACGATGCAAGGAATCGCCATGATCGGCGCACTCGCCCGCCGCGTTTTCGGCACCGCCAACGACCGGGTCCTCAAGGGCCTGCGCAAACGGGTCCAGGCCATCAACGCCCTGGAGCCCGAAATGGAACAGCTCTCCGACGAGGCCCTGGCGGCCCGCACCCCGTGGTTCCGGGAGCGCCTGGACAAGGGCGAGACCCTCGACGACCTGCTGCACGAGGCCTTCGCCACCGTGCGCGAGGCGGCCCGGCGCACCCTGGGCGAGCGCCACTTCGACGTCCAGCTCATCGGCGGCATGGTGCTGCACCAGGGCAGCATCGCCGAGATGGCCACGGGCGAGGGCAAGACCCTCGCCTCCACCCTGGCCCTCTATCTCAACGCCCTGCCCGGGCTGGGGGCGCACGTGGTCACCGTCAACGACTACCTGGCGGCGCGCGACACCGAGTGGATGGGCAACATCTACCGCTTCCTGGGCCTGTCCGTGGGGTGCATCACCAACGACATGGACGATGACGCGCGCCAGGCCGCCTACGCCTGCGACATCACCTACGGCACCAACAACGAGTTCGGCTTCGACTACCTGCGCGACAACATGAAGTTCTCGCTGGAGGAAATGGTCCAGCGGGAGTTCAATTTCGCCATCGTGGACGAGGTGGACAGCATCCTCATCGACGAGGCGCGCACGCCGCTCATCATCTCCGGCCCGGCCGACGAGACTTCCGACCTCTACACCGCCGTGGACCGCGTCATCCCCTACCTGGGCGAGGGCGACTACGAGAAGGACGAGAAGCTGCGCAACGTCACCCTCACCGAGCAGGGCGTGGAGAAGGTCGAGGGCCTCATGCGCGACTGGGGTCTGATGCCCGAGGGCAACCTGTTCGACGTGCAGAACATCTCGCTCCTCCACCACACCAACCAGGCCCTGCGGGCGCACACCCTGTTCCACCGGGACAAGGACTACATCGTCAAGGAGAACCGGGTGGTGCTGGTGGACGAGTTCACCGGCCGCATGATGGAGGGCCGCCGCCTTTCCGAGGGCCTGCACCAGGCCATCGAGGCCAAGGAGGGGTGTTCCATCCAGAACGAGAACCAGACCCTCGCCTCCATCACCTTCCAGAACTACTTCCGCATGTATCCCAAGCTGGCGGGCATGACGGGCACCGCCATGACGGAGGCCGGCGAGTTCCACGAGATCTACAAGCTGGGCGTCACCCAGATCCCCACCCACGAGCCGTGCATCCGCGACGACCAGGACGACGAGGTGTATCGGACGGTGCGCGAAAAGGACAACGCCATCGCCCAGGCCATCGCCGACGCCCATCAGCGCAACCAGCCGGTGCTCGTGGGCACGGCGTCCGTGGAGAAATCGGAGCACGTGTCCGACCTGCTGAAGCGGCAGGGCATCCCGCACGAGGTGCTCAACGCCCGCCACCACGACCGCGAGGCCCAGATCATCGCCCAGGCCGGCCGCCCCGGCGCCGTCACCATCGCCACCAACATGGCCGGCCGCGGCACGGACATCCAGCTCGGCGGCAACCCGGACATGCGCATCAGCCGCGAGCTGGCGGACGTGACGGACCCGGAGGAGCACCGCCGCCGGGCGCAGGAAATCCATAACGAAACCGTCGAGCTCAAGAAGACGGTGGTGCAGGCGGGCGGCCTCTTCGTCCTGGGCACGGAGCGCCACGAAAGCCGGCGCATCGACAACCAGCTCCGCGGCCGCTCGGGCCGCCAGGGCGACCCGGGCATGTCGCGCTTCTATCTGTCCCTTGAGGACGACCTGATGCGCATCTTCGGCTCCGACCGCATCGACAGCATGCTGGAAAAGCTGGGCCTGGAAGAGGGCGAGGCCATCAAGCACCCCTGGGTCAACAAGGCCCTGGAAAAGGCGCAGCAGAAGGTGGAGGCGCGCAACTTCGAAATGCGCCGCAACCTGCTGCGCTTCGACGACGTCATGAACGACCAGCGCAAGGTCATCTACGACCAGCGCAAGGACCTCATGCGCGCCGATGACGTCTCCGAGACCGTTACCGACATGCGCCACGAGACGGTGGACGCCATCGTCGCCCGCTGCATCCCGCCCAAGGCCTATCCCGAGCAGTGGTCCGTGGACGCCCTGCACGAGGAGGTGCTGCGCACCCTGGGCATGGACCTGCCCGTGCACGACTGGGCGGCCGAGGAGGGCATCGCCGACGAGCAGATCATCGAGCGCCTGAAAGAGGCCATCGACCGCAAGATGGCCGAAAAGGCCGCCAACTACGGCCCCGAGACGTGGCGCCTCGTGGAAAAGAGCCTGCTCCTGCAGCTCCTCGACCAGTCGTGGAAGGATCACCTGCTCAACCTGGACCACCTGCGCCAGGGCGTGGGGCTGCGCGCCTACGCCCAGCAGGACCCGCTGCGCGAATACCAGCGGGAAGCGTTCAACCTGTTCAATACCATGCTGGAGAACCTGCGGGAGCGGGTGACCCAGATGCTCAGCCACGTGGAACTGCGCCTGGGCGAGGACGAGGAGCCCGAGTTCGATTTCCGGCCGCGCTCCCGCCCGTTCGGCCAGCGCGCCGTGCACGAGGCGCCGCCGGCGGCCATCGGCGACGGCGTGGGCGAGACCGACGCCGATCACCCGGGGGCGGGCATGGCCCCGCGCGCCGGCCGCCGGGCCGCCGCCAGCGTGGACCCGCAGGACCCCGAAACGTGGGGGCGGGTGTCGCGCAACGCCGCGTGTCCGTGCGGCTCCGGCCGCAAGTACAAGCACTGCCACGGCCGCGCCGCCTGACGACAGCCGCGTCCGGGGGGCGGCCACGGATCGAGGGGGGACCACGATGGATCAGCCGCGGCCCGGACCCTTCGCCGCCTGGGGGACGGACCTCATCACCGTCCTCATCGTGGCGGTCGCCGTTCTCGCCGTCGCCGGCAACGGCGCCGCCCTGGTGGCCGAGAACGACGCCCTGCGCACGGCCCGCCAGATGGCCGGGGTGGCCGCCGCCACCGAGGCCTACGCCGGGCACTACGACGCCCTGCCCGGCGACGACCCCGGGGCCCGGAACCGCTGGCCCGTGCCGCCGGCGCGCGGCGGCACGGGCGGCGACGGCATCATCGACGGCGCCTGGTGGTGGTTCGGCCCCCATCGCCGCACCGAGAACCGCCTGTTCTGGCAGCACCTGCGCCGGGCCGGCCTGCTGGCGGGCCCCGACCGCGGCATGGCGGCGCGCCGGCCCGTCACCGGCGGCCACGGGGCGCCGCTGGGCGTGGGGGCGCGCGGCACGGGCCTCGACAACGCCGTGTGCACCGTCATGCCGGCCCGTCTGGCCCACCGCGTGGACAAGCATTTCGACGACGGCCGGCCGCACACGGGGGCGTGGCGCGCCTGCGCCGGCGGCCCGGCGCGCGTCTGCCCGCGCGGCGCCGCCTCCTGGACCATGACCGCCACGTACAGCGTGTGCACGGGCCTGGACGGCGCGTGATCCGGCCATGACAAGTGCCGTGGGCCCCTGGGTGGCGGCGGGCGGCCTGGCCGCCCTGGTGCTGGTGCGGCCCGGGGCGACACCGGCACACTGGCGCGATCCCGCCGCGGCCTGGTTCGCCGCCGTGGCGGCGGCCGCGCTGCTGTGGCTGAGTCCGGGGCTGCCGCCGGCGTGGGGCGGCGCCCTGGCCGACACGGGCATGGCCCTGTTTCCCGGCACCATCCTCCTGTTCGGTGCGGCGCTCTTCCCCGACGCCGTGCCGCGCCGCGCCGGCCCGGTGATTCTGGCCCTGGGCACGGTGCTGGCGGGCTGGACGGCCACCGCGCCGCCCGGCTACGTGGCCTGGGAGGCCGTGGGCGCCCTGGGCCTCCTGGCCATTGCCCTGCTGTTCCTCCTGGCGGGCGGCCTGCGCGCCCTGCGCGACCGCCGGCCCGGCGCGGTGTCGCTCGTCGCCGGCGCCCTGGTGCTGGCCGCCGCCCTGGCGCGCGACGCCCTGGCCGTGGAACGGGTCACGGCCTTCCACCCCTACGCCCTCCTGGTCTTCGCCGTCATCGCCGCGTCCCTTCTGGAGCGCCGCGACCGCCGGACCCTCGCGGCGGCGCAAGAGGCGGCCGCCGACGCGGCGGAAGCGGCGCGCGTCGCCGAGGCCGACGCCGACGAACGGGCCGGGGCCGCCGACGCCGCGGAGTCCCGGGCCGCCGACGCCGAGACCCGCCACGCGCACCTGCGCGCCACGGTGCGCCACCACCTGCGCACGCCCCTGGCGGGCCTGGCAGCGCTCGTCGGCGATCCCGCATCCGGGACCGGGGCGGACACCGCCGTCGCGCGCGCCGCCGCCGCCCTGCGGCGGAGCGCCGCCGCCGCGGCCGGGAGCGACGACCGGCTGGCGGTGCTGGTGGTGGAGGACGTGGCCGTCAGCCGCCGCCTGGCCCACGACCTTCTGCGGGCGGAGGGCCACGACGTCGCCACCGTGGCCGACGGCGAAAGCGCGGTGGCGGCGGCGGAAACGGGCCGCTATGACCTGGTGCTCATGGACATCCGGCTGCCCGACGTGGACGGCCTGGAGGCGACGCGGCGCATCCGCGCCCTGCCCGATCCGCAGGCGGCGCGCGTGCCCGTCATCGCCCTGACGGCCGACGTCGCCCCGGCGGACGTGGCCGCCTACCAGGGGGCCGGCATGGACGGCGCCACCGCCAAGCCCCTGGACGCCGGCCGGCTCTACGCCGTGCTGGCGGCGGCGACGCCCGCCGCGACCGCCGACGAAGCGGTGGCGGACGGCCCGCCCATCGTGGACGCCCGCTGGACGGCCCTGGCCGGGACCTTCGGCCCCGACGAGCTGGCCGGTTTCCTGGACACCCTGGAAGAGTCCGTCAACGACGGCCTGGCGACGGTGCGCCACCAGCGGGCGGCGGGTGACGCCCACGCCGCCGCCCGCAGTGCCCACCGCATCGCCGGGGCCGCCGCCAATTTCGGCTTCGCCGCCCTGGAAGCCGCGGCAGCGCGCCTGGAGCGCGCGCTGGACACGCCGGACCGGGGCGACGCGGACCCGGCGACGCTGGCCGAGGCCCTGGAAAGCGAGGCGGCGTCGGCGCTGGCCACCGTCCACCGCCTGCGCGGGTCGCTGCGCGGGGGTCCGGAGGGTGATCAGGGCCGGCTGTAGATGCCCGTCAGGGTCCCCTTGGCCAGGCGGTGCTCGGCCAGCCGCGCCTTCACCTCGGCCGGTCTGGTGCCGGGCCCCACGTCCAGGGACGCCGAGTCCAGGGCATGCACCGTGACGTGGTAGTGGTGCGTCCCGTGGCCCTCGGGCGGACAGGGGCCGCCGTAGCCCGGCTCCTTGAAGCTGGTGCGGGTCTGCACGGCGCCTTCCGGCAGGCCGTCGCCGCCGCTTCCGGCGCCGCGCGGCAGCTTCGTGGTGCCGGGCGGCAGGTTCACCACCAGCCAGTGCCACCAGCCGCCGGCCTTCGGCGCATCGGGATCATGCACCGTGACGGCGAGGCTTTCTGTGTCGTCGGGCACCCCCGACCACGTGAGCGCCGGGGAGACGTTGTCGCCGTCGCAGCCGAAACCCCGGTAGACGTGGGCGTGCGGGATGCGGGCGCCGTCGTCGAAGGCGGGGCTCGTCACCTCGAACGCCGCGGCCGGTGTTGCCAGGAACACAGCGGCGGCGACCGGAAGGCATGAACGGAAGCGCATGGCGCGCACCCTCCCTGATGGTTTGCCGTCACCGCCCAGTATAGCGGCGCGCCCGCCGGTCGTCAGGCCTCCGCTTCCGGGGCCGTCAGGGGCAGGTCCAGGGTGAAGACGGTGCCGCCCTCTTCCGGCACCGTGACGCCGATCCGCCCGCCCAGGCGCCCCGTCACCACGCTGTACGCGATGTGCAGCCCCAGGCCCGTGCCGCCCTCGCCGCGCCGGGTGGTGAAGAAGGGCTCGAAGACGTGGCGGCGCACGCCCTCGGGCATGCCGGCGCCGTCGTCGCGGATCGCCAGCCGCACGCCGTCCCCGTCCAGACGGCTGCAGACGAGCTCAATGGTTCCCGGCGCGTCCACGGGGAAGGCGTGCGCCAGGGCGTTGGCGACGATGTTGCTCACCGCCTGCGCCAGGGCGCCGGGCCAGGTGTCCAGCGCCACCTCCCGGTCGCCGCTGACCGTCACCGAGGCCCCCGCCTTGCGCACCTGGGGCCGCAGGGTCATGAGCACCTCGTCCAGATAGGGGCCCAGGGCGATGGTGCGGCGGTGGTCCCCCGCCTGGTCGGCGGAGACGGCCTTGAAGCTGCCCATGAGGTCGGCGGCGCGGCGCAGGTTGGCCACCGCGATGTCCGCCGCCTCGGTGGCCTTCTCGAAATGGTCCTCGGCCCGTGCCCGCTTGAGGCTGCCCTCGCGCAGGGCGGTGTCCATCGCGCGGGTGTCGTCGGCCAGCATGGAGGCCGCGGACAATGCGTTGCCCAGCGGCGTGTTCACCTCGTGCGCCAGCCCCGCCACGAGCCGGCCGAGGGCGGCCATCTTTTCCTGCTCCACCAGGCTTTCCTCGGCCTGCTTGCGCGCCGTTATGTCCATGATGCCCACGAGCAGGGCCGGAGCGTCGCGGTAGGTGACGGGGGCGGCGGACAGCAGCGCCGGGAAGGGCGTTCCGTCGTTGCGCAAAAGGCGCGCCTCGTAGTCCCGGACCGGCCCCTCGCCGGCGACACACGCCACGAAAGCCGCCCGCTGGTCGGGGTCGGCCCAGAAACGGGTGGCATCGTGCCCCACCACGGTATCGGGCGGCAGGGCGAAAAGCTCGCTGGCCTGTTCGTTGAAAAAGATGACGCGGTTGTCGTCCCGGCGCGTCATCACCAGGCCGAAGGGCGCCGTGTCCGCCACGGTGCGGAAAAGCGTCTCGCTCTCGCGGATCTGGGTCTCGAGGTGCTTCTGCTCGGTGATGTCCGTATAGGTGCGGGCGAATCCGCCGTCCGGCAGGGGCGTGCTGCGCACCTCCAGGACGCGGCCGTTGCACAGTTCCTCGGAGAACCGTTGCGGCCGGCGCGTGTTCAGGCCCTCCAGGGCCATGTTGCGGAACCCCTCGCGCGCCTCGGGGCCCGTCACGTGGTTTTCCAGGAAGTGGTCGAGAAGGTCGTGGAAGGTCCGGGCCGAGCGGCGCAGCCAGGCCGGGCTGTCATAGAGCTGCCACGCCCGCTCGTTCACGCGGACGATGTTCAGGTCGGCGTCCAGGACCACCAGCCCCTGGTCCATGTGATCCACCGCCGACGCCAGCAGGGCCTCGTGGCCGTTTTCCATGCGGGCGTCCATGGTTCTTCCTCGCGCGGCACCGCGCGCCCCCGAATAAGCATTGTGGTGAAACGCCCGGCATACTCAACCCCTGAATCTTACCAGGCAGGGAGAGGGCCGGCACCGCCCCGCCCCAGGACATTCCCCACCCACTTGGCGTGTACAATCATCACGTTTTATTGTCGTCCTTCGAGGCTCTTTTTAAAGAAAAGAGCACCTCAGGACGACGATCATAAGGCGAATATGTCATCATAATCGTCATCTTGAGGTGCTCCGCCGAAGGCGGAGCCTCGAAAGATGGCGCCACGCGACGGGCGTTTGAGAAAACATGGGGAATGTCCTGCCTTGAACGGCTGTTGCCATCGAAGCGGAATTTGCTTTAATTTTATTCTTTGACCGGGGGCGCGGGACCGCCCGGGCGCGGGCCGCTCGAACGATGTCATGGAGGGGGTGAGCATGCAGACGCCGGATCCGAAAAACGACATCACGGTGCCCTGGTCCAGCTCGCTGAGCGTGAATTCGCCGACGCTGGACATGCACCACCAGATTCTCATCGGCTGCCTGAACCGGCTGTACATTCTGCGGGAAAACTGGAAACAGGCGCTGCCGGCGGTGGGCAAGGAGCTGCGCACGCTCATCAACTACTGCCGCATCCACTTCTTCGTCGAGGAAAAGGCGATGGAGCTGGCCAAGGTTCCGGGCGCGGACCGGGAGCAGCACCAGAAGGTGCACCGCTCCATCGTCAAGAAAATGAACAACCTCTGGGCCGAGTTCGAGAAGAACCCCAAGACCTTCTCCTTCGACGAGGCCCTCAAGTTCTTCTACGCCTGGCTGGTGAAGCACGTGCAGGAGGAGGACAAGGCCACCTACGCCCAGAATCTCCGCACCAACCGGACCACCGAGCAGGAGATCCGCAAGATCCGCTACGCCGACGTGGCGCGCAAGCTGGAGATGCAGAGCAAGGCCGACGAGGAGATCTCCCTGTCGGGCAAGCGCATCCTCATGGCGGACCGCAACCTGGACCGCCGCACCCAGATGATGCGCGCGCTCCAGGAGCAGGGGGCATCGGTCACCCAGACCACCAGCATCGGCGAGGCGCGCGGCACCATCGAGGCCCTGGCGCCGGACGCGGTGATCTTCGACTGGAGCCTGGACGAGGCGAAGGACTTCGCCTACAGCATGTACCTGACGCGCGACACGCCCTGCATCGCGTCCTGGTTCGGCGAGTTCAAGGACATCCTGGACGACGCCGAGATCGTGGGCGTGGACAACATCCTCCTGCACCCGGCGAGCGCCAAGGAAACGGTGCGGGTGGTCAAGACCACCCTGGTGGGCCTGGTGCCGCTGCGGGCGCACGTCAACCAGCAGGAAGAGGACCGCCTCGCCGCGGCGTAGGCATAAGGCCGCCACGGACGCCGAAGCGCCGCCACCGGCCCGGCCGGTGGCGGCTTTTCCGTGCGCCGGCACCGGTTACCCGGCCGGGGCGGACGGATGATGCCCCGGGGGGTGCCACTGCGCTCCGGCCTCTGGGGGAGGGGGCACGCCCGACCAGAGGGGCGATCGCCTGTGTGGCGACTGAACGCCCCGGTATCACGGGTTTTCCGGCCCGGTCCCCTCGGCCGGCGGCCGGGGGAGGGTGAAGCGGAAGATGGTGCCGCCGTCCCCGGGGCACTCGGCGCGGATGGTGCCGCCGTGGCGGCGGACGATGCGCTGACACAGCGCCAGGCCCACCCCGCTGCCGTCCATGTTCCGGTTGTCGGGACCGCGCCGGAAGACGTCGAACACCCGCTCGCGCAGGGATTCCGGAATGCCGGGGCCGTTGTCGGCGACCGCGCCTTCCACCCAGCCGCCCGGGATGGAGGCGGCGGTGACGGTGATGCGCGGCGCCGCGTCGTCCGCCGTGTATTTCAGGGCGTTGCCCACCAGGTTCTGGAACAGCCGCACGAGCTGCGAGCGGTCGCCGTTCACCACGGGCAGTGGCCGTTCCACGGTGATGGCGGCGCCCGCTTCCAGGCGCGCCGTCTCCAGGTTGGCCAGGGCCTCGTCCACCGGGTCCTCCAGGGGCACCGGCCCCGGGGCGGCGCCGCGCGTGGTGATGCGCGAGTATTCCAGGAGGTCCTGGATCATGCGCTGCATGCGTTTGGCGCCATCCAGGACGTAGTCCATGAACTCGCGGTTCTCGCCCGTCAGCCCGTCGCCGCAGCGGCGCTCCAGCAGCCCCAGGTAGCTGGTGATCATGCGCAGGGGTTCCTGGAGGTCGTGGGAAACGGCGTAGGCGAAGGCCTCCAGGTCGGCGTTGGAGCGTTCCAGGGCGGCGCGCATGGCCTTCTGGCGGGAGATGTCCTGCTTGACGCCGACGAAGCGCACGATGCGCCCGCGCGCGTCGCGCACCGGGGCGATGCGGGCGTGCTCCCAGAACAGCGAGCCGTCCTTGCGCTTGTTGTGCAGTTCACCGTCCCACACGCCGCCTGCCGTGATGGTGTCCCACAGATCGTCGTAGGTTTCCGGCGGCGTTTCGCCCGATTTGAAAAGACGCGGGTTCTCGCCGATGAGCTCGTCGCGGTCGTAGCCCGTGTTGCGGCAGGCCTGCGGGTTGACGTACTGGATGGTGCCGTCGGTGTCGGTGACCACCACGGAGACGGGGCTCTGGTCCACGGCCTCCGTGAGCTCGCGCAGGGATTCCGCCGTTTCGTGCTGGCGCGTGGCCAGGGTGCGGATGGTGCGCATGATGCGGCTGCCGGCCACGGCGATGACGATGATGAGCAGGGCGAAGCCGCCCGTCAGCCAGACGATGGCGCGGCGGCCGGCGTCGCGGCGCTGGCGCACCAGGGCCTGGCGGCGCACCGTGTGGAGGTGTTCGAGCTGGCCCAGCACGGTTATCAGGCGCGGCAGGGCCCGGTGCGGCGGCGGGTCGCCGCCGGCGACGCTCTTGACCAGCGCCTCCCGGCGCCGGTCCAGGCGGCGGATGAGATCGGCAAAGCGGGGATCGCCATAGGTTTCCTGGGCCGCCTTCAGCGTGTCCAGGTGATCGCGGATGAGGCCCAGGCTGACGGCCGGGCTGTAGTGGAAGGTGTCGCGGCCCAGGATGGCGCCCACGGCGTCCGGGGGGGCCTCGTCCGCCGTGTAGCGGGTCAGCAGGCGCCACGCCTCGTCGCGGGCGCGGGCGGCGTGCAGGGCGCTGGCCAGGTGGTAGTCGTTGGCGCGTTCCGTGAGGTCCTGGACGTCGCGGAAGTGCACGCCCAGCATGATGGCCGCCGCCGCGGCCCCCGCCAGCACCAGCCCCACCAGCAGCAGCACCAGCCGCCGCAGGCGCTGGATCCAGTCGGGTGCCGGGCGCTCGCTGCTCATGGCGCCGTCTCCCCGCCGGCCGCCATGGTCAGCACGTCCAGGCGCTCGGCGATGGCCATGAGGGTGCGGTACTGGCCGATGCCGGCCGGGAAGTAGGTGCGCGCGCCCAGGCGCCGGAGGACGACGCGGTCGTCTGGCTTGACGAAACACAGCCGCATGAAGGCATCGCGCAGGCAGGTGCGGCGCTTTTGCGGCATGCCGGCCCGCGTCCCCCAGACGTAGGCGGCGTAGGGCGGCGTCTTCGCCACCACCTCGATGGCCCCGGAATCGACGCGGCCATCCCGCTGCATGGCGCCCACCACCTCCGCGTTCACGGCCCCCAGGTCGGCCCGGCCCGCCACCACGGCGCGCACGACGGCGTCGTGGGCCCCGGCATAACGTACCGAGCCGAAGAAGGCCTCGGCGGTGATGCCTTCATGGCGCTTGAGGAAGTGGCGCGGGCGCAGGTGGGCGGAGTTGGAGAGCGGCGAGCCGAAGGTGAAGGCGGCGTCCTCGAAGGCGTCGATGCTCTGGCGCGGGTCGTCGGCCCGCTTGATGAACCAGCTCGTGAAGCGGAAGTCGATGTCGCGCATCACCAGGGGGTCCACCCCCGCGCGCCGGTGCGCCATGACGAAGGTGACCCCGCCGAACCACCCCAGATCGGCCCGGCCCCGGGTGAAGGCCTTCACCAGCCCGGCATAGTCCGCGGGCAGCACCAGTTCCGGCGTGACGTCGCACGCGCTGGCCAGATGGTCGAGGAGGGGATTGTATCGCTCGCGCAGCGTTGCGGGGTTCTGGTCGGGCAGCACGGCGACCCGCAACACGGGCCTGTCGCCCGCGGCCGCGCCGGGCGTGCCGGCGGCGAGGCCCACCCCGAGCGCCAGGATCAACGGCAGCCAGAAACGCATGGCCCCCTCGTCAACGCGCGTGCCGCCTCCCCCCGGGGCACGACCACTTTCAATAAGGACTATGCCACAGCGCGGGACGGCTTGGCGAGATGCCCGCCGCGGGAGTCATGCGAAAGGAGGAGACCGTGTTACCGGCGCCCCGTCAGGGCGATACCCCCCACCACCAGGAGGGTTCCGGCGGCCAGGCGCCAGCCCGGATCCGCCATCCCCAGGCCCACGAGCAGGGTGGTGGCGACGACGGGAACGGCGTAGCTCATGGCCCCCACGGTCCGCGCGGGCCCGTGGCGCACGCCGTGGCCCCATGCCACGAAGGCGAGGCCATAGGGGCCGACGCCGATGACGGCGGCCGCCGCCCAGGCGTCCGGCGCCAGGGGCCAGGCCGTGGGCTCGACGGCAAGGTGGAGGAGGGCGGCAAGCGCCCCGCCCGCCATGAAGAGCCGCGGGAAAAACGCCGGCGCCGCCGTCCGCCCGTGCTGGAGGCCCAGGGAATAACCGGTCCAGCACACCCCGGCCAGAAGGCCCAGGGCGTAGCCGGCGGGCGCCCCGGCGAACGCCGCGCCCCGGCTGTCCAGGACGAGGAGCGCGGCGCCGGCAAAAGCGGTGAGGGCGCCGGCGAGGATGCGCCGGGTCAGCCGGCCGCCGGCGCGCCATTCCCCGGCGACGACGAAGAGCAGCGGCCAGGTGTAGGTGATGAGCGTCACCCGCGCGGGCGGGGCCAGGGCGAGGCCGGCGAAATAGAAGGCCACGGCCCCCACCAGGGCGGCGGCAAGGCCCAGCAGCCAGGGCCACGACGGCGCCCGCACGGAGGCGACGGGCCAGGGACCGGCCGCCACCCGCACGCTTTCCGTCACGGCGGCGAAGGCCAGCGCCAGGGCCGTGAGCTGCAGCGCCGGCACGCCGGGCGCCAGGCCGCGCAGGACGGGCAGCGTGCCCCACAGGACGACGGCCGTGAAGGCCGCCGCCAAGGCCCGCCACGCAACGGGGGTTTGAACGGTGCTTGCCGGCCCGTCCGGTGTCGGCATGGTGCCCTCCGTGTCGCCGGGTTGATGGCCTCCCGGGGCATGAGATAGCCTTCCGGCCGGCATCACGCCAACGAATGTTCATGATGAAATGGATCAAGGAACGTGATGGATGGCGGCCACCCTGGACCCGGTCCTGTTGCGCGCCTTCCTGGCCGTTTCCGACGAGGGCGGCTTCACGGCGGCGGCGGGGCGGCTGAACACCACGCAGTCCACCGTCTCCATGCGCATCCGGCGCCTGGAGGACCTGGCCGGCACGCCCCTCTTCCGCCGCGACGGGGCCTCGGTGACGCTGACGGCGGCGGGTGAGCGGCTTCAGGGGCATGCCCGCGACCTCCTGCGCCGCCACGAAGCGGCCTGGCGGGCGTTGTGCGCGCCCGGGGTTTCCGGACGGGTGCGCCTGGGGATCCCGGACGACTACGCCTTCTACCTGCCGTCCGTGTTGCGGGACTTCACGGAGCGTCACCCGGGCGTGGACCTGCGGGTGGAGAGCGCCCTCTCCATCGACCTGGCGGAAAAGGTGCGGGCGGGGACGCTGGACCTGGCGATCGTGACCCGCCAGAAGCGCAGCCCGGGCGGCGAGGTCCTGCGCCGCGAGCCCCTGGTCTGGGTGGGGGGCGGGGCGCACGCCCCGGCCGAGGAATCGCCGCTGCCCCTGGCCCTCTACCCGCGCGAGGTGTGTGTCTTCCGGGAACAGGCGACGGAGGCCCTGGACTCGGCGGGCCGGCCGTGGCGGGTGGCCTACACCAGCACCAGCCTCACCGGCCAGCGGGCCATGGTGGAGGCGGGACTCGCCCTGAGCGTCCTGACGCCCGGGATGGTGCCGGAGGGCCTGCGCATCCTGGGCGACGCGGCCGGCCTGCCCGCCCTGCCGTCGGTGGAGATCGCCCTGCACCGCGCGCCGGGCCGACCGCCGGAGCCGGCGCGGCGCCTGGCGGACCGCCTGCGCGAGCACATGACGGCGGGGTGACGGCTTTGGGATCCCGGGAACAGATTGTCGCTCTGGCCCCCCGGGCGGGGCGAACATCGGAAGATCCGGCGAGGTGTTCGAGCCGACCCGCGAGGCCATCCGGAATGGGCTCCGGCGTACAGACCGCGATACCGGCCAGGGTGCCGCAGCCGGCGCCGGAGAGGCCGGGGAACTGCGCCGCCTGCGCCACGAGAACCGCCATCCTCGCCAGGGCGATCGATCTGATCCCGTCCGGCTCTTCAAAGTCGTGATGAAGTACCAGTTCATATCCCCCGTGCCACCATGGGCTAGCCCGGATTGTCGCACCGCTCGACGCGCTGTGTTGGCCTGCGCCGTGCCGATTGCGAGGAGAAGGCCCGCAGACGATGTGGTCCATCTTCGAGGGGCTTCGACGTTGCAAGCGGCCGGCGCAGGCCAACCCGTCGG
>CAJXLG010000009.1 GCA_913055885.1 uncultured Rhodospirillales bacterium | reverse complement strand
TTTTTCAAGCAGAAGACGGCATACGAGATGCGGACGTGACTGGAGTTCAGACGTGTGCTCTTCCGATCTGACCGAGGGTGACGTTGGTGGGGTATTCGGCCCCGTCGACCCGGACGAAAAGCGGGTTGTCGGCGGCAGGGGCGTTGACGAAGACCTCCGACAGGAGCGGATCGGCGAACAGGTCCTCGAGGACGCCGTAGCCCGCGGTGTGTTTCCGGAGCACCCGGGCGAGCCGGTCTACCGGCGCCGCACCGTCGGCGACCCGTGTGACTGCCGAGCGGTGATCAGTCGGCGAGTCCGGCGCAGTCGAAACCAGCGACTCGTACGCCGCCCCCAGCGTCTCGAGCCGAGACGAATCGAAGGCGTACTCCGGCGGTTCGAGGTGGTAGAGCGGCCGCCCGTCCGGGCGCTCGTAGATCCGAACTGTCCGACCGCCGTCCAGCTCACGGGTCGATCGGAGAGAGCCCCCCGCGGGCGGATCGACATCGAGGTGGCTCGCGGCGACGGTCGGAACTACCCGCGGATCGAAGGCGATCGACGAGCGGGTCTCGGTGGGCCACTCGGCGAGCCCGGTTTCCGCGGCGATTTCACCCACGAGGCCGGCCCGGCCGCCCGCCTCGTGGGCGCCATGTGCCGCGACCGCTGGGAACGGGCCACCGGCCACCGCCCGTCGCCGCCGACGGGGGGCGGCGACCCCTGGCCCGCCGGGGTGTCCCCGGCCATCCAGGGCGCCAACGTGGGCCTCGCCCGCACCCTGCCGCGCCTCGCCGGCCGGCCCGGCGTGCGCGAGGTGGAGGCGCTGTACGTGGAGTCCATCCGCGCCGCGCGCCACTTCATCTATGCCGAGAACCAGTTCTTCGCCTCGGAGCGCGTCGCCCTGGCCCTGGCCGGGCGCCTGGCGGAGCCCGACGGGCCCGAGGTGGTGCTCGTCTCCTCGCCGGGCTTCCACGGCTGGCTGGAAGCGCACACCATGGGGCTGGCGCGGCGGCACTTCGCCGCCCGCCTGCGCGCCGCCGACCGGCACGGCCGGCTGCGCCTCCTGGCGCCCTGGCTGGACCACAGCCCCGCCGTGGAGCTCAAGGTGCACAGCAAGATCATGGTGGTGGACGACCGCTTCCTGCGCATCGGGTCGTCCAACCTCAACAACCGCTCCATGGGCTACGACAGCGAGGCCGACGCGGCCGTGGAGGACCCCGCCTTCCTGCCGGCGGCGCGGCAGCTCCGCGAACAGCTCATGGCGGAGCACCTGAACGTCCGGCCGGCCGAGGTGACCCGCGCCATGGCGGACAACAACGGTTCCCTCACGGGGGCGGTGGACACGCTGCGCCGGCCCTCGGGCCGCACCCTGGTCCCCATCGAGACGGACCCGGGTGCGCCCGACGACCCCTTCGGCGACGCCGCCCTGGTGGTGGCCGATCCCGAGCATCCCGTGGGGCTCGACGACCTCGTGCCCAGCGCGCCCGACGTGAGCGTGGGCAGCCTGGTGGGCGGCGTGGCCCGCACCCTGCGCTACGCCGGCGGCCTGGGGGCGCTGCTGCTGATCCTCCTGGCCCTGGCGGGCGCCGCGCTCGTCGCCGGGCCGGTGGGGGACATCGCCGCCGTGGACCGCCAGGCCCTGGTCGCCCGGCTCACCGACGCGCGCGCCACCGTGTGGGGGCCGGGGGCGGCGCTGGCGGTCTTTGTCGTGGCCGGGGTGGTGCCCGTGCCCTTCACCGGCCTGGTCATGGCCACGGCCGTGGTCTTCGGGCCCCTGGAGGGACTCGCCCTGAGCCTGCTGGGCGGCCTGGCGGGCGGCGGCCTCGGCTTCGCCGCCGGCCATTGGGCAGGGAAGCCCGTGTTCCGGCGGCTGGCCGGGGCGCGTGCCGCGGCGCTGCAGGGCGCGCTGGAAGGGCGCGGCGTGCGCGCCGTGTGGGCGGTACGCGCCGTGCCCGTGGCGCCCTTCGCCGTGGTGAACATGGCGGCCGGGGCCCTGGGGGTGCGCCTCGGCACCTTCATGACCGGTTCCCTGCTGGGCCTGCTGCCCGGGCTGGTGCTTATCAACCTGGCGGGCACGGCGCTGCTGGCCCTGGTGCGCGACCCGTCGCCGGGCGGCTTCCTGGTGCTGGCCGGGCTGGTGGTGGCGTGGATCGTCGTGGGCACGGCGCTGGACCGGCTGCTGCATCGCCGGCGCGACGGCACGGAGGCGGCATGAGCGATACCCTGCGGGTGGTGAGCTACAACATCCACGCCGGCAGGGGGCCCGACGGCCGCCGCGACATCGGGCGCATCCTGGCCGTGCTGGCGGAGATCGACGCCGACGTCGTGGGCGTGCAGGAAGTGGACACCTTTTCCGAGCCCCACGGCGACCAGTTCGCCGCCCTCACCCGGGGCACGGGGTTCCATGCCGTCGCCGGCCCCGCCGTCCAGCACGCGTGGCGGCGTTACGGCAACGCGGTGCTGGCGCGCCGGCCCATCGTGGCGGGCGGGCGGACGGACCTTTCCGTGCCCCACTGCGAGCCGCGCGGCGCCGTGCACGGCGACATCGATCTGGGCGGCCGGCTGCTGCGCGCCATCGTCACCCATTTCGGCCTGCGGGTGCGCGAACGCTGGCAGCAGGTGCGCTTCCTCAAGGACATCGTGGACTACGAGCCGGACCTGCCGGTGCTGGTGATGGGGGACTTCAACGCCTGGGGTCCCGAACGCCTGGCCCTCCACCGCATGGGGGCGGGATTCTGGCGCACGGCGCCCGCCACCTTCCCGTCGTGGCTGCCCGTGCTCGCCCTGGACCGGCTGTGGACGCGGCCGGCCGGGCTGTTGCGTCGCGTCTGGACGCACCGCAGCCTGCGGGCCCGGCGGGCCTCCGATCACCTGCCCCTGGTGGCGGAGGTGGCCCTGGACCGGCTGACGGGAACGGAGGCACCGCATGTCTGACACGCCGCCGGCCGTCATCCTGGTGCGACCCCAGATGGCGGAGAACATCGGCGCCACGGCGCGCGCCATGAAGAACTGCGCCCTGGACGACCTGCGCCTGGTGGCGCCGCAGGGGGCTTGGCCCGATGACCGCGCCCGGCCGCCCGCCTCGGGCGCCGAGGGAATTCTCGACAACGCCACGGTACACGATACCGTTCCGGCGGCCGTCGCCGACCTGCATGCCCTCTACGCCACCTCGTCGCGCGACCGCGGATTCGTGCGCACGGTCATGACGCCGCGCCGCGCCGCCGACTCCATGCGCCGGCGCGCCGCCGCGGGCGACCGCGCGGGGGTGCTCTTCGGCCCCGAGCGCACCGGGCTCACCAACGACGAGCTGGGCGTCGCCGACGCCGAGATCAGCGTGCCCCTGAATCCGGGATTCGCCTCCCTGAACCTGGCGCAGGCGGTGCTGCTCGTGGGCTACGAATGGTTCCAGGCGGGCGACACCACGCCCGACGAGCACTTGGCGACGCGCTCGTCCGGCGCGGCCACCCGGGCGGAACTGGGCGGCGTGTTCGACCATCTGGAGCGCGAGCTGACGGACAGCGGCTTCCTCAAGGTGCCGGAAAAGCGCGCCAACATGATGCGCAACATCCGCGCCATGTTCCAGCGGGCCAACCTGACGAAGCAGGAGGTGCGGACGCTTCGGGGCATCGTGGTGTCGCTTTCCGGCCTGCGGGACAAGCGGCGCTCCGGCGAGGGCTCGTAGGGCAGTTGCGCTTGGTTCCGGACGGGAAGAACCGACGCGATCCGGAGCGCCGTGGCCGATGGGGGCTGGATGAGCACCGTGTAAAGAACAATAAAAAACCTAAAAAGATCCCGTTTTGTTGGACAGGTATTTCTTAAGAGTGTCCATGAGTTCCCATCCAAGCCTTGCGAGCGGGCCATCTTCGGCCATATGGTTCGGCTTGTTCGTGTTTTCCAGATTATCATCTCTGGTGTTGAACACGGCTCGAAACAGGCCCAAAGACACCACTGAGGCTGCTGACACGAACGCGATGATGGGACCAAGAAAAACGGTCACGCTGACACCGGTGTTCGTCAACGCTCGATCCCCATACGAGAAGGCCCACACACCGGCCGCCAGAAACAGGGCCACGGCCACGCCGCCGCCACCGTAAAATGCCATTCTGCGAAAGCGTCGGTATTGAATCTTGTCATCGAGACGGTGGGCTATGTCCGCGCGGTCGGGGGCGCTCAAGGGTCCGCCGGACATATCCGTATCGTTCGGGAGGGAATGCCTCGCCGCCGCGTTGTCCCCGTCGGAGAGCTTTTCGCTGTCCGTCACAACCACCCGAGATCCTGTAGACGATACTTCATGGCGACCTGGGATACGTCAAAGGCTTGTGCGAGCCGTTCAATATCCGTGAACCCCAGATCGGCAATCGCCACATCAACAGCCTGCCTGGGCATCAATAGATTGGCGGCAAAGGCATTGGCTTCGCGTTCCCGCCAGTCCCGGGCAGCGAGGTTGAAGTTCTGGACGCCATCCCGGAACTGGGGACCATGGTTGAGAACAAAATGTCCCAACTCGTGGGCGATGGTGAAGCGTTGACGGACGCGCGGCTCACTCGGCTCGAACCATATCTCCGGCCGACCATCGTCCTGATATTGGAACCTCCCGGATTCGTGCCCGCTGGAACGGGCAGCCACGTTCACGCCCATGGCCTTCGCGATGGCGACGGGCTGTATGGGGAGGTTTTTGCCGTCCCAGTGACGGGCGAGTATCCGCTCCGCTTCGCGAGCTGACATATCGGGCGCACCCCTGATGCCCCGGCCGGGTATCAACGAAACGCACCCGCACCGTGTGATCATATTCAGCCTACCATGCCACCTCTCCCCGAATACGCCAAGCCACGAGATGTCGGGCGCGCCGTGGCCCTTGACAAGCCGCCGCGCACGGGGCTAGGCAGCGGGTCCATTCCCGGGTAAGCGGGCCGGAGAAGCCCCGGGAGTCCCCTTCCGTGCAACGGGGGCTGCCAACCGGGACAATAAACCCACGCAACACAGCACGGGGATCCACCATGACCAAGCGCCTCAGCGCCAAGCACAAGATCGACCGCCGCCTTGGCGTCAACCTGTGGGGCCGGCCCAAGAGCCCCATCAACAAGCGCGAGTACGGGCCGGGCGAGCACGGCCAGCGCCGCAAGAAGCCGTCGGACTACGGCAACCAACTGCGCGCCAAGCAGCAGCTCAAGGGCTACTACGCCAACATCGGTGAGAAGCAGTTCCGCCGCTATTACGAGGAAGCGGTGCGCCGCCGCGGCGACACCTCGGAAAACCTCATCGGCCTCCTGGAGCGCCGCCTGGACGCCGTGGTCTACCGCATGAAGTTCGTGCCCACCATGCACGCCGCCCGGCAGTTCGTGGTGCACGGCCACGTGAACGTCAACGGCGAGCGCGTGAACATCCCCTCCTACACCCTTCAGGAAGGGGACGAGGTGAGCGTCCGCGAGAAGGCGAAGAACATCCCCATGGTCCACGAGGCCATGCAGCTTCCCGAGCGGGACGTGCCGGAGTTCCTCAACGTGGATCACGACAACTTCAAGGGCACCTTCACGCGCTGCCCCGAGTTCGCCGAGGTGCCGTATCCCGCCCAGATGGAACCGCACCTCGTCATCGAGTTCTATTCCCGCTGATCCGACGCCATCCGTCGGCCGCGACAAGGACCCCCGCCGGGTCGCCCGGCGGGGGTCCCCTTGTGGGGCCCGCGCGCACCCGCCCCTTTAACCTCCCTGACATGTTCCGTTAAAATCCAAAGGCACGCGCGACGGCATCGGGGTTGGACGTTAACGGTCATGGCGGAGGAACTTACCGAAGCGGCGGCGCCGGCGTCCACGGCCAGGGGGCGGGGCCGTGGCGGCCTGCTGGCGGCCGTGGACGTGGGCTCCACCAACTGCCGCATGACGCTGGCCCGGCCCGGCCGGGGCGGCGGCTTCCGCCCCGTGCAGCGATTCTCGCGCATCACCCGCCTGGGCCAGGGGCTGGAAACGGGCGGCAGCCTTTCGGAGACGGCCATGGGCCGCTCCGTGGCCGCGCTGCGCCGCTGCGCCCAGCTCATCGACCGCCGCGGCGCGGCCCGGGTGCGCGCCGTGGCGACGGAGGCCTGCCGGCGCGCCATCAACGGCACCGATTTCCTGGAGCGGGTCTATCACGAAACGGGCCTGTCCCTTGAGGTGATTCCCGCCGAGGAGGAGGCGCGCCTGGCGCTGGCCGGCTGCGTGGGCCTGCTCGATCCCGACTGCCCGCGGGCGCTCGTGTTCGACATCGGCGGCGGCTCCTCGGAGATCATGTGGGTGGGCATGGAGGGCCGCGGCCGGGCGCGACTCCTGGGCGTACAGTCCCTCCCCGTGGGCGTCATCTCGCTCACCGAGCATTTCCCCTGCGTGGGGGATTATCCGCAGATGGTGGACTATGTCTCCAGTTTCCTGGGCGACATCGACGCCGCCTTCAACGTCAGCTGCGCGGTGGAGAAGGGCTGTGTGCAGATGCTGGGCACGTCGGGCACGGTGACCACGCTGGCCGGCGTGCACCTGGGGCTCCAGCGCTACGACCGCCAGCGCGTGGACGGCCAGGTGCTCGACTTCGGCGCCCTGGACCAGGCGGTGCGCATGCTGCGCACCATGGGGCCCAACGCCCGCCGCGCCCATCCCTGCATCGGCCGCCACCGGGCCGATTTCGTGGTGGCCGGCTGCGCCATCGTGGACGCCCTGTGCGGCGTCTGGCCCGTGGGCCGGCTGCGCGTGGCCGACCGCGGCGTGCGCGACGGCCTGCTGCGCGATCTGGTGCGGCCCGGGGCCGTGGTGCGCGACGGCGGCGAGGGGGCGGCGTGAGCCGGCGGCGCGGCGGCCCGGGCGGAGGGTCGCGCAGCCCGCGCGGCGGCGGCGCCGGCGTCGGCCGCCGGCGCGCGGCGGAGCGGGTGCGCTCGGCCCGCTCGCGCAAGGCGGGCTCCACGCGCTGGCTCCAGCGCCACATCAACGATCCCTTCGTGCACGAGGCGCGCCGCCACGGCTATCGGGCGCGCGCCGCCTTCAAGCTCCTGGAACTGGACGACCGTTTCGGCTTCCTGAAGCCCGGGGCGCGCGTGGTGGACCTGGGCGCCGCGCCCGGCGGCTGGACCCAGGTGGCGGTGGAGCGCGTCAGGCCGGGCGACACCAGGGGGCGGGTGGTGGCCCTGGACGCCCTGGAGGTGGAGCCCGTGCCCGGGGCCGAGGTGATCCAGGCGGACTTCCTGGAACCCGATGCGCCGGAGACCATCAAGACGGCCCTGGACGGCGCGGCCGACGTGGTGCTGTCGGACCTGTCGCCCGACACCACGGGCCACAAGCCCACGGATCACCGGCGCATCGTCCTCCTGGTGGAGGCGGCGTGGGTCTTCGCGCAGGAGGTCCTGGCGCCCGGCGGCACCTTCGTCGCCAAGGTCTTCCGGGGTGGCACGGAAGGGGACGTGCTGGATGAGCTCAAGCGGAGCTTCCGCAGGGTGCGCCACGTGAAGCCCGAGGCCAGCCGCAAGGAATCGCCCGAGATCTACGTGGTGGCCACGGGGTACAAGGGGGAATAGGGATCACGCCCCGGGGCGGCGCACCATGGGGACGAAGGCCACGGGCAGGGCCTTGCGGTCCTCCAGGCTGCCGTCCTCCTGCTTTTCCAGCCGGCGCAGGTGTTGCGGCCCGCCGGGCGGGCCCACGGGCAGGACGAGGCGGCCGCCCTTGCGGAGCTGGTCCGTGAGCGCGCGCGGAATGCCCTCGGGGGCGGCCGTGGTCATGATGCCGTCGAAGGGGGCGTGGTCGGCCCAGCCATCGTAGCCGTCGGCGCAGGTGACGGAGACGTTGCCGTAGCCCAGGGCCGCCAGGCGCTCGCGGGCCGCTTCCGCCAGTTCCGAAACCACCTCGACACTGTACACATGGCGGGCGAGGTGGGCGAGCATGGCCGCCTGGTAGCCGCAACCGGTGCCGATCTCCAGCACACTGTCGTGCGGCCCCGGGTCGAGAAGCTCGCTCATCAGGGCCACGATGAAGGGCTGGGAAATGGTCTGGCCGTGCCCGATGGGCAGGGGGCGGTTGGCGTAGGCGGCATCCACGGCCGATTCCGGCACGAACTTCTCGCGCGGCACGGCGGCCAGGGCCGCCATGACCCGCTCCGACGGGGCCGGACGGCCGGTCCAGCCCTGGGTGTCCGCGAAATCGTTGCGGACCTCGCGCAGAAGGCGCTCGCGTTTCGCCTCGAACGGATCGCGCGCCATGCCCTGCCGTTCCGTGCGCCGCCGGGGGCGCCCCCGCCGCCTCACATGGCGGCGGCGGGCTTGCCCCCGGGATGGTCCTTGCGCCGACGGCTGTATTCCTTGACCTGCTCTTCCATCTTGCGGAAGGCGTCGTTGATGGCCGTCAGGATGTCCTCGTGGGCGTGGGCGTCCTTGGGCTGGCGCTTGACCACCAGCTCGTCGCCGGGGACCCCCACGTCGATGCGGATATGGTAGGGCTCGCCCTTCTTGTGGGTGTTGGCCGTGTTCTTGTGGTGGGTCTCCACCACGACCCGGCACGACACCATGGCGCTGTCGAACTTCTCCAGCTTTTCCACCTTATCCCGGATGCGCTCTTCGACCGCATCGGAGTGGTCCACGCCATGGAAGCTGATCTGCACCGGAACCTGCATCCCCTGCTCCTTGCCGTGCGTTGTTTGCTTTATGGTTGCCATGCCGGCCAGGCCCCGGCGGGCGCGGCCGTCCCTGATCGGCCATGCATAACGGCTTTGAAACCCGAGAGCAACATAACCGTGGCGGCCCGGGCCCGGAGGCGGGGTCGGAGCGGCCCTTGGCAGGACCTATGCGGCGCGGGCCCACGGCGCAAGGGCGGGGTCACCGGTGGTGGTATCGGCAGGAGAGGATGACGAGCCTATCGCCGTCCACGGTGTAGACCAGCCTGTGCCCGGCGTCGATGCGCCGCGACCACCGGCCCGCCAGATTGGCCTTTGACCCGGATTGTCGCACCGGTCGATGGCTGTGCGCCGGTGTCGTTAGGCTCAGGCCAACACAGCGCGTCGAGCGGTGCGATAATCCGGGCTAGGCGGGCCCGTGCAACGGTCCCCGCCCCCCTTGCGCCCGGGCGGTGCCTGCCCCATATCGGCCCCCGCCGAACCACCGCAACAAACCATTAAAAAGGGGGCCGGAGCGCGCCATGAGCGAAGAGACCATGGAATTCCAGGCGGAAGTCACCAAGCTCCTGGATATCGTTATCCATTCACTCTATAGCCAGAAGGAGATTTTCCTTCGCGAGCTGATTTCCAATGGGGCCGATGCCTGCGACCGCCTGCGCTATGCGGCCATCACCCAGCCCGAGCTTCTGGGCGACGACAGGCTCACCATCCGGCTTTCCGTGGACAAGACCGCCAAAACCCTGACGGTCGCCGACAACGGCATCGGCATGAACCGGGACGACCTGGTGGAGAACCTGGGCACCATCGCCAAGTCCGGAACCCAGCAGATCCTGGAGAATCTCACGGGCGATTCCGACCAGGACATCAACCTCATCGGCCAGTTCGGCGTGGGCTTCTATTCCGCCTTCATGGTGGCGCGCAAGGTGGACGTGGTGACCCGCCGCGCCGGGGAGGACACGGGCTGGCACTGGTCCTCCGAGGGCAGCGGCCGCTTCAGCATCGAGGAGGCGCCGCAGGCGGCGCGCGGCACCCGCGTGACGGTGCATCTCGCCGAGGGCCAGGAGGAGTTCCTGGAGGAGCACCGCATCCGCCAGATCGTGACGCGCTATTCCGACCACATCCCCTTCCCCGTTGTCCTGGAGCGCGATCCGGCCGAGCTGGAGGAGGGCCAGGAACGGGAGGAGACCCTCAACAGCGCCTCCGCCCTGTGGACCCGGCCCAAGAGCGAGATTACCGAGGATCAGTACAAGGAATTCTACCACCACGTGAGTCACGCCTTCGACGATCCGTGGCTCACCATCCACTACCAGGCGGAAGGCACCATCGCCTACACGGCGCTGCTCTTCGTGCCCTCGGAGCAGCCGCATGACGTCTTCCACCCGGACCGCAAGCCGCACGTGAAGCTCTACGTGCGCCGGGTCTTCATCACCGAGGATTCCGACGAGGTGCTGCCCGCCTACCTGCGCTTCCTGCGCGGTGTGGTGGATTCCGAGGACCTGCCGCTCAACGTCAGCCGCGAAATGCTCCAGCACAATCCCGTGCTGGCGAAGATCCGCAACGGCATCGTCAAGCGCGTCCTCGGCGACCTCAAGAAGAAGGCGGAAAACGCGCCCGACGAATACGAAAAGTTCTGGAACAACTTCGGCGCCATCCTGAAGGAGGGGCTGTACGAGGACTTCTCGCGCCGTGACGAGATCCTGGAGCTTACGCGCTTCCGCACCACCAGGTCCGACGGCGGGCTCGTCAGCCTGCAGGACTACGTGAACCGCATGCGCCCGGGCCAGGAGGCCATCTATTACATCACGGGCGATGATCCCGAGGCGCTCCGGCAGTCGCCGCTCCTGGAGGGCTTCGCCGCGCGCGACGTGGAGGTGCTGCTGCTCACCGATCCCATCGACGAGTTCTGGGTGCCCCTCACCGGCCAGTATGGTGAGACGCCCTTCCGCTCCGTGAGCCAGGGCCGCGCCGACCTGGACAACGTGGAAAAGCCCGAGGGCCAGGAGCAGGAAGAGGAGTCCGAGGAAACGCGCGAGGCGGTGGACGCCCTCCTCCAGGCCTTCAAGACCAGCCTGGGCGGGCGCGTGCAGGACGTGCGGCGCTCCGAGCGCCTGACGGACAGCCCCGTCTGCCTGGTGGCGGAAGAGGGCGGCATGAACCCGCACCTGGAGCGGCTGTTGCGCGCCCACCAGCAGATGGACCAAGAGCAGCCGCGCGTGCTGGAGGTCAACCCGACGCACCCGCTGGTGCGCCGCCTGGGCGAGAAGGCGGAGGCGGACAGCAGCGATTCGGCCGTCGCCGACGCCGCCCACATCCTCTACGACCAGGCGCGCATTGTGGAGGGCGAGAGCATCCACGACCCGGCGGGCTTCAGCAAGCGCCTGAGCGGCCTCCTGGAACGCGCCTTCCAGTAGGACGGCCGGTCCGCGCGGGGATGGACGGCCCGGGCCCCGCGCCCGGGCCGTTTGTCTTTCAGATGTTGGCGCCCTCGCCCACGGGGCCGCGGTCGGAGCTGCCGCCGACAAGGCGGTTGCGGCCGCGGCGCTTGGCCTCGTAGACCCGGGCGTCGGCGAGGCCCAGAAGGCTCTCGCCGGAGGCCTCCGGCTGTTCGGCCAGCGCGGCATGGCCGGCGCTCACGGTGAAGCGCATGGCATGGCCCCGGAAGTCCAGGCTGTCGGCGGCGCGCTCGGCCACCAGGCGTTCCAGGAGGCGATGCCCGCCGGCGGCGTCCGTTTCCGGCAGGATCAGGGCGAATTCCTCGCCGCCCAGGCGGCCCAGGCTGTCGCCCGCGCGCAGGCGCGGCCGCACCCCCTCGACGAAGCGCTGCAGGGCGGCGTCCCCGCCGGCATGACCGCAGGTATCGTTCAGGTGCTTGAAGTGGTCCAGGTCCAGCATGGCCACCACCAAAGCATGGCCATGGCGGCGGCTGCGCGCCACCTCCGCCTCCAGGGTGTCCAGGAAGCTGCGCCGGTTGAGCACGCCCGTCAGGGAGTCGGTGGTGGCGAGGCGGCGCAGTTCCGCCTCCATGCGTTTCTGCTCCGTGACGTCGCGGACGAAGGCCGTGATCTGCCCCCCTTCCTCCGGGTGATAGGTGGCGCTGACGGCGAGGGTCATGAGGCCGCCGTCGCGGCGGTGATGGCGGCTTTCGTACGTGGCATGCCCCCGGGCCACGATGTGGCTGATGGCCTCCCGGGCGCTGCCGTCGGCCTTGAGGGCGCCGATGTGGCTGCCGATGAGGGCGTCCCGGTCGTAGCCGGACAGGGTGCAGTAGGCGGTGTTCACGTCGAAAAGGTACCCCCCCAGGTCGTGCGCCAGGAAGCCGTCCAGGGCGGTGTCCACCACGCGGCGGGCACGGCTGCACCGGATGTCGGCCTGCTTGCGGGCGAGGCCGTCGAGGACGGCGTGTTTCAGGCCGGCGGCATCGACCCGCCCCTTCACCAGGTATTCGTGGGCCCCCGCCTGCAGGGCGGTCACGGCGGGCTCGGCGTCGTCGTGGGCGGACAGGACGACGATCAGGGCCGCGGGGCACAGATGGGCCAGACGGCCCACCGTCGTGGTGCTGTCGCTGTCGGGCAGGCCCAGGTCCGTGATGATGACGTCACAGGCGTGGCGGCGCAGGTGGCCCTCCGCCGCCGCCAGGGACCCCGCCGTCGCCACCCGGGCGCCGGGCAGGGCGTCCTCCACCAGGGTCCACGCCACCCCGCTGTCGACCGGGTTGTCCTCGATGACGAGCACGCCCCGGGGTTCCACAAGCATACGGCCCGTCATGACACCCCCCAAGACCCTCACAAACGGCATATGCGGCCGCCGCCACTTCCATTCAATCGTCCCGCCCGTTGATTCGCGTTTCGGCTTGATGAAGTCTGGCCGGACGGTGGCGACCAAGGGAACGGCCGATGACGTTGGCGTTGTGGTGTGCCGGGGCCCTGGCCGTCGGGGCGCTTGCCGGCGCGGCGGGAGAGCCCCTGGTGCGGCGGGTGCCCTGGTGGGCGGGCCTGCTGGACCGGCCGCCGCCCCCGGACGGGCGGCGGCGGGCGGCACTGGCGGCCCTGTGGGGCGTCGGCGCGGCCGCCACGGTGGCGGCGCTCGGGCCGTCGCCCGCCGCTGTCCCGGCCGCGCTGGTGGTGCTGGCCCTGGGCGCCGTGGCCGTGGTGGACGCGGGCACGGGCTATGTTCCCGACGCCCTGACGCTGCCCCTGCTGTGGGCGGGACTCGGGGCCGCCGCGTTGCGGATCGCCCCGGCGCCGCCTCCGGCCATGGCGATCCCGGGCGCCGCCCTGGGCTACGCCCTGCCGCGCGCGGCGCAGGCCCTGCATTATCGCCTGCGCCGGCGCCACGGCCTGGGCGGCGGCGACGTCAAGCTGACGGCCGCCCTGGGGGCGTGGCTGGGCTGGAGCGGCGTGCCGGCGCTCCTGGGGCTGGCCGCGACCCTGGGGCTCGCGGGCGCGGCGGCGGCGGCCCTGGCGGGGCGGCGGCCCGCCGGCGCGCCCGTGCCCTTCGGCTTCTTCCTGGCCCTGGCGGGAAGTGTCCTGCTGCTCTACGGGCCCGGCCTGCGGCGGGCGCTGCCGCTGCTGTTCCCGTCTTGACGCGCCGCCGGGTGGTGGCGAAAACTCATACCAGCCACTGAAAAATGTGCCTTTCAGGGGTTGGATGCTTTCTGCGTCCCACCCCCGGCCCGCCCTGCTTCCGGCCCCGCCTTACCCTTGGTAGACCGTCCGGCAGGGACACGCGTACGTCACTTTCAAACGTATCCGGTATCACCCCATGAAACGCGGCTACCCACGCTGGTTCCTGGAATTCCGCAACGAGCTGGACACGGACCACAAGGAGCTGCTGGCCTGCCGGACGCAGCGGGCGGGCACCAACTGGTCCTTCGACAAGGCCGTGGAACGCACGCGCGCCTACTACCGCGACCGCATCAGCAGTTTCGCCCGGGTGGGGAGCATCACGGCGGAACAGCGCGACGAGCTCCTGGCCCTTGTGGACCTGCTGGGAGACGAGGCCAACTTTCCCGTGGGCCGGCGGCCGTGACTACTTTTCCTTCATGATGATGGTGGCCCCCGTCTCGCCGGCTTCCAGGCGGGCGATGTGGCGGTTGAGGGTGGTGTCGCCGGGCAGGCGCTCGGCCAGGGCACGCAGGGCGGGCAGGGCCTCCGGCGCCCCTTCCGCCATGAGGGCGTAGGCGCGGCGGTATTCCGCCCAGAAGGGATCGGCGGCGCGCGCCGGTTCCAGGGACTCGTACACCGTCACGGGTTCGCCGCGCCCCTTCACGGCGACGTCGGCCAGCGGCCGGGCGGGTGGCGGCTCGGCGGGCGTCATGTGGTCGAGCACCGCCCCCGTCAGGCAGACGCGGGTATCGAAGGCCTTGTTCAGCCCTTCCACGCGGGACGCCGTGTTCACGGTGTCGCCCAGGGCCGTGTAGGCGAAGCGCGACGACGCGCCGAAATTGCCCACCATGGCGACGCCCGTGTGCAGGCCCACCCGCGTCACCCCCAGGCCGAGCTGCCGCGCGCCCGGGTCCGTCCGCCGGAAATCCTCGCAGAAACGGTCGATGCGGCCGGCGCAGGCCAGGGCGCGGTCGGCGTGGTCGGTCTCCGGCAGGGGCGCGCCGAAGATGACGAAGACGGCGTCGCCGATGAAGTCGATGACGGTGCCGCCGGCGGCATCGACCTCGTGGCACACGCCGTCGAAATAGCGGTTGAGCACGCCCGTCAGCTCCGCCGGGTCCACCTGTTCGGAAAGGGTGGTGAAGCCGGCGATGTCCGTGAACAGGAAGGTGAGCTCGCGGCGCTCGCCCACCAGGGCGAGCTGCGACGGGTCGTCGAGGAGCTGTTCCACCCGCGACGGCGCCATGTAGCGCGAGAAGGCGTCCTTGAGGAAGCGGCGCTGGTTGCGCTCGCGCCGGGCCAGCCGGATGTCGGCCAGCCACAGGGCGCCGAACAGGGCCAGGGCCGGCGCGCCCATGGGGATGAGCACCCCCGACCAGCGGTACAGGGCGAAACCGCCGGCCAGGAAGGCCGCCGCCACCACGCCGCCGGCCGTCAGGCGCATGGGCAGCCCCTGGCCGACGAAAGTGAGGCTCGCCCCGACAAGGGCCAGCAGGCCGATGACCGCCCAGTGCACCAGCGGCCCGGGCTTGGGCGAGGCCTTGTCGTTGAGGAGCTGCCACAGGGCGTGGGCGTGGATGAGGACGCCCGGCAGCATGCCCGTGCGCCCCGCCTGCACGGCGGAATAGGGCGTGCGGTGGCGGTCCGTCTGCGGCTGCACGGCGCCCACGAGGACGATGCGGTCCTTGAGCCACGCGTCGGGCAGGGCCTTCGCCGCGTGGGCCGGGAAGACCTTGAAGGCGCGGTCCGTGGGCGCCGGCCGGGGACGCCACGCCATGGGCCGGCGGTGGCGCGGCGCCGGGCCGCCCAGCTCCTGCGACAGCCGCGCCGCCAGGCCGGGGATCCAGCGGCCATCGGGCCCTTCGCGGCCGGGATAGATCCAGCGCACCGTGTCCCGCATGCCGTCGGTGATGAGATTGCCCAGGCCGCGCATCCCGGGCGGCACGAACTTCTTGATGTAGGCGGCCTGGTCCGCCGTCAGGCCGTCGGCCCGGGTGGCGTAGGTGACGGCAAGGGGGGCGGGGAAGGCGCGCAGGGCCTCGTAGAGCCTTTCGTCCTTGGCCGGTTCCGTGGGCTGGTCCAGGAGCACGTCCAGGCCCACGGCGCGCGCGTCCTTGGCGGCGAGGGTGTCCAGGAGGTCCGCCACAAAGCCCCGGTCCACGGGCGAGCGGTACTTGAAGCGCCCCAGGGTCTTTTCGGTGATGCCCAGGACGACGATGGTGTCGTCCTTCTCCTTCGCCCGCGTGAGGGCGCCGATGCGGTAGTCCTCCAGCCACTGCTCGGCCACGCCGAGGAAGGGCAGGTGGCGGAAGGCGAACCCCGCCACGACGGCCGCGAAGGCCGCCAGCAGCAGGGTTTCCGCGACAAGGCGCAGGCGGCGGAACACTGGGGGTCGGCCCCGCCCCCGCCCCTAGCGGTCCATCCGGACGCCGGCCTCGCCGGCCAGGAGCTTCGCCTGCTGGGCGCAGCCCTTGCCCAGCATCCAGGCGATGCGCTGGCGGGGGCTGGCCAGGTTGCCGGGCACCGTGTGCAGGGTTATCGCCACGGCATCGCCGCCCACGTCGATGTGGTACGTCCGGCCGTCGGCCACCGGGGCGTCACGCGGCATGGTGACGGTGTCCTGCTCCGCCCGCCAGGTGCCGCTGTGCCGCCAGTCGCCGCTGCGCATCTCGAAGGGGCGGTCACGGCCCGCCGACGGCCGCCACAGGGTGACGCCGCCGCGCGCGCGGATGCACTGGTCGCCGTCGTGGCGGGCGTCCACCATCCACGGATGGGGGCGGGTGAAGTCCACCTTGCGGGTGGCCCCGAGAAAGTCGCTGGAGGCCTCGCGCTCGCCCATGAGGGCGGCCAGGGCCTTGCCCGTGGTGCCGGCGCCGCTACCCGAGTCGCCGCCGGGGACGCCCTCGTAGGGGCCCTCCAGGCTGAAGGTCTCGCCGCTTTCGCTGATGAGGGTGGCGGTCTCGCCCTCGTCCAGGGTGACGGTGGTGCCGTCGGCCAGTTTCTGGCCGCTTTCCAGGCCCTCGGCGTCGGCCTCGAAGACCACCATTTCGGCGGCCGCCGGGCCGGCCCACAGGCCCGCCGCCACGATGCCCGCTGCCAGCGCGCCCAAACGTCGCATGATGGGACTCCCCTTTGCCTGTCGAATGCCCGGACAGGGTACGGCATAACGACCCTGCGGGGAAGTCTGCCATGATGAACCCAAAAAAAGGGCTTGGAAAGCGGGCCCACGCCCTCTAGGGTGTCGTCCGACGGCGACCCGATGAGGCCCGGCGCGCCGCGACGCCATGCCGGGCCGTCGCCGATTCCGTCCTCCGAGACCGAATGCCCGGTCCCCGGACCGGTCGGGTGCGCCCGGCCCCGCCGGGCCGTGCGTTCCTGTGACGGACGCCATCACGGACAACCGAAAAAGCCGATTCATCATGAAGGCAGCAGCTTCATCGTCCTCGGGTTCCGGCAGCGCCAACAAGCGCGGCCGCGGCCGTTCCAGCGGCGGCGGCGGTGGTGGTGGCCGCAAGGGCGGCCAGCAGCCGCAACAGAAGTCGGACAGCGGGAACGGCAAGGTCCGCGGCAACGCGGGCCAGATCATGGAAAAGTACCTGACCATGGCGCGCGAGGCCCAGGCCTCCGGCGACCGTGTGCTGGCCGAGAACTATTTCCAGCACGCCGATCACTACTACCGCATCATGAGCGGCCAGGTGAACGGCAGCGGCAAGCGCGGCAAGGGCCGCCAGGCCATCCCGGAGCCGCCGGTGGCCCACAACGTCAGCGAATCCGAGGGCGGCGCCCGGGGCGGTGACGGCCAGGACGCCGGCGAGGCCGGCGGCGAGGAATAGTTCACTTTTTGTGCCGCCCGGGTCTTGCGCCCGCCGCATCGGCCTCCCTATATCCTTCTCAACCTTGAATACGAGGGGCTTTTGGCAGCCCATGCCGCGGTGCCATCAGCCTCGTCGGAAACAGCGGTGCCGGAACGCGGTGACCCGGACTCACGAGCGCGAGGATGGGTGGACCGAGGCGGCTCGCCTGGCGAGCCGAGGGCCCGCTGGCACCTGAAGGCGGTGAGCTTCGGTCACCGCACATTCATATGAGGTGAGATCATGGATATGGAGAAGCTGACGGAGCGGGCGCGGGGCTTCCTGCAGGCGGCCCAGGGCCTCGCCATCCGCCGCAACAACCAGCAGATGACGCCGGAACACCTCCTGTCCGTCCTTCTGGAGGACAAGGAGGGCATGGCCGCGCATCTCATCCAGGCCGCCGGCGGCGATCCCGAAAAGGTGCGCATGGCGGTCAACGCCGCCCTGGACAAGGTGCCCGCCGTGGAGGGCAGCGGCGCCGAGCAGCTTTACGTGGACCGCAACCTCGCCAAGGTGCTGGAGGACGCCCAGCAACAGGCGGAAAAGGCGGGCGACAGCTACGTCTCCGCCGAGCGGCTGCTCATGGCGCTGGCGCTGGCCGAGAAGACCCAGGCGGGCAAGGCCCTCAAGGACGGCGGCGTCAGCGCGCAGAAACTGGAAGAGGCCATCCAGGAGATGCGCGCCGGCCGCAAGGCGGATTCCGCCAACGCCGAGGATTCCTACCAGGCGCTGGAGAAGTACGCCCGCGACCTGACGGCGGCGGCACGGGACGGCAAGCTGGACCCCGTCATCGGCCGCGACGAGGAGATCCGCCGCACGGTGCAGGTCCTCACCCGGCGCACCAAGAACAACCCGGTGCTCATCGGCGAGCCCGGCGTCGGCAAGACGGCCATCGCCGAGGGGCTGGCGCAGCGCATCGTGGACGGCGACGTGCCCGAGGGGCTGCGCGACAAGCGCCTGATGGCCCTGGACATCGGGGCGATGGTCGCGGGCGCCAAGTACCGCGGCGAGTTCGAGGAGCGCCTAAAGGGCGTCCTGCAGGAGATCGCCAACGCCGAGGGCGAGGTCATCCTGTTCATCGACGAGCTGCACACCCTCGTCGGCGCCGGCGGCGCCGAGGGCGCCGTGGACGCCTCCAACATGCTCAAGCCCGCCCTGGCGCGCGGCGAGCTGCACTGCATCGGCTCCACCACGCTGGACGAGTACCGCAAGAACGTGGAAAAGGACGCCGCCCTGGCGCGGCGCTTCCAGCCCGTGCACGTGACGGAGCCCGACGTGGAGGCCTCCATCGCCATCCTGCGCGGGCTCAAGGACAAGTACGAGCTGCACCACGGCGTGCGCATCGCGGATTCGGCCGCGGTGGCGGCGGCGACCCTGTCCGACCGCTACATCAGCGACCGCTTCCTGCCGGACAAGGCCATCGACCTCATGGACGAGGCGGCCGCCCGGCTGCGCATGCAGGTGGATTCCAAGCCCGAGGAACTGGAGACCATCGACCGCCGCATCATCCAGCTCAAGATCGAGGAACAGGCGCTGGAAAAGGAGGACGATGCCGCCTCCAACGAGCGCCGCGAACGGCTCCAGGAAGAGCTTCGCGACCTGGAGGCCCGCTCCGCCGAGCTCACGGAGCAGTGGAACCAGCAGAAGGCGGCGCTCCAGGACACCACCAAACTCAAGGAGCAGCTCGACCAGGCGCGCAATCAGCTCGAGCGCGCCATGCGCGAGGGGCGTTACGACGAGGTGGGCCAGCTCCAGTACGGCACCATCCCCGACCTGGAACGGCGCCTGGAGCAGGCCGAGGCCACGGACCACAGCCGGATGCTCGAGGAGGTGGTGACGGACGAGCACGTGGCCGCCATCGTCTCCCGCTGGACGGGCATTCCGGTGCAGAAGATGCTCACCGGCGAGCGCGACAAGCTCCTCCAGATGGAGCAGGCCATCGAGCACCGCGTGGTGGGGCAGGAGGCGGCGGTGCGCGCCGTGTCCGACGCCGTGCGCCGGGCCCGCGCCGGGCTCCAGGACCCCAACCGGCCCATCGGCTCGTTCCTCTTCCTGGGCCCCACGGGCGTGGGCAAGACGGAGCTCACCAAGGCGCTGGCCGAGTTCCTGTTCGATGACGAGACGGCGCTCCTGCGGCTGGACATGTCCGAGTACATGGAAAAGCACGCCGTCTCGCGGCTGTTCGGCGCCCCGCCCGGCTACGTCGGCTACGAGGAGGGCGGCTCCCTGACGGAATCGGTGCGCCGCAGGCCCTACCAGGTGCTTCTGTTCGACGAGATCGAGAAGGCGCACCCGGACGTCTTCAACGCCCTCCTTCAGCTCCTGGACGAGGGCCGGCTCACGGACGGCCAGGGCCGCACGGTGGACTTCCGCAACACCCTGATCGTCATGACCTCCAACATGGGCAGCGAGATCATGGCGGCCCAGCCGGCGGACGAGCCGTCCAGCGCGGCGCGCGAACAGGTGATGGAGGTGGTGCGCCAGCATTTCCGGCCGGAATTCCTCAACCGGCTGGACGAGATCCTGCTGTTCAACCGCCTGGACCGGGACCAGATGGCCGGCGTCGTCACCATCCAGGTGGACCGGCTGCGCAGGCTGCTGGCCGACCGCGACATCGACGTCACCCTGGACCAGGCGGCGCTGGACTGGCTGGCGGAGCGCGGCTTCGACCCGGTGTACGGGGCGCGGCCGCTCAAGCGGGTCATCCAGCACGAGCTGCAGAACCCGCTCGCCACCATGATCCTGGAAGGCCGCATCAAGGAGGGCGAGACGGTCACCGTCTCGGCCGGCGAGGGCGGCCTGCTCATCAACGGCGAGGCGGCGCCCGCCGCGCGGGCGGCGTAAGGCGCCGTCCCGGCCCGCGCCGACCGCCCCGCCCGGCCCGTGCCGGGCGGGGCATTCGCGTCGATCCGTGCTTCCCGGCCGGGGTCTCCCCATTTTCCACGAGCGCAACTACCGCGCTTGCATGTCGTCTTTCGAGGCCATGCCTGAAGGCATGGCACCTCAAGACGACGAGTATACGGCGAATTCCGTAAAAGATTCGTCATCCTGAGGTGCTCCGCCGAAGGCGGAGCCTCGAAGGATGACACCACTCGACGGACGTTTCGGGAAAACGGGGAGACCCAAGGTGCTTCCCGGCGCTTGACCGGCGGGGGGCGGCGGGGTAGGTTAGCGGCCCGCCTTCGGCCCCGTTGCGGGGGCCGAGCGGCGGAGGAGTCCTCGACAAGCCGCGCAGGGAATACCGGCCATGGCAGAGCAGACGGTCAACGGCGCCCGTATGGTGCTCCAGGCCCTGGAGGAACAGGGTGTGGACGTCGTTTTCGGCTACCCGGGCGGCGCCGTGCTGCCCATCTACGACGAGATCTTCCAGCAGTCGAAAATCCGGCACGTCCTGGTGCGCCACGAGCAGGCCGCCGTGCATGCCGCCGAGGGGTATGCCCGTTCCACCGGCAAGATCGGGGTGGTGCTGGTCACCTCCGGCCCCGGCGCGACCAACAGCGTCACCGGCCTGACGGACGCCATGATGGACAGTGTGCCGGTGGTCTGCCTGTCGGGGCAGGTGCCCACGCACCTCATCGGCAACGACGCCTTCCAGGAGGCGGACACCACGGGCATCACGCGCCCCTGCACCAAGCACAACTACCTTGTGAACAAGGTGGCGGACCTTCCGCGTGACGTGCACGAGGCGTTCCATGTGGCGCGCACCGGCCGTCCCGGGCCGGTGGTGGTGGACCTGCCCAAGGACGTGCTCATGACCGAGGGCACGTACGTGCCGCGCGGGCGTGTCCAGCACAAGCCCTACCGGCCGCAGCTCAAGGGCGACATCCAGAAGATCGAGCAGGCCGTGGACATGATCGCCGCGGCCCGGCGGCCCATTTTCTACTGTGGCGGCGGCGTGGTGAACTCCGGCCCCGAGGCGTCGCAGCTTCTCCGGCACTTCGTCCGCCTCACGGGCTATCCCATCACCCAGACTCTCATGGGCCTGGGCGCCTATCCGGGCGACGATCCCCAGTTCCTGGGCATGGTGGGCATGCATGGCACCTACGAATCGAATCTGGCCATGCACGAGTGCGACCTCATGATCGCCATCGGCGCGCGCTTCGACGACCGGGTGACGGGGCGCCTGGACGCCTTCTCGCCGGGCTCGAAGAAGATCCACATCGACATCGACCCCTCGTCCATCAACAAGAACGTCCCCGTGGATCTGGGGATCGTGGGCGACGTGGGGCACGTCCTGGAGGACATGATCAAGGTGTGGAAGGCGCGCCAGGTGCATCCCGACAGCGCCGCCCTCAAGGCGTGGTGGGAGCGGATCGCCGGCTGGCAGAGCCGCGACTGCCTCGCCTTCCAGCAGTCGAACACGGTCATCAAGCCGCAGCACGCTGTGCAGCGGCTGCACAAGCTGACGCGCGACCGCGAGGTCTACGTCACCACCGACGTGGGCCAGCACCAGATGTGGGCGGCGCAGCATTTCCCCTTCCTGGAGCCCAACCGCTGGCTCACCTCGGGCGGGCTGGGCACCATGGGCTACGGCCTGCCCGCCGCCATGGGCGCCCAGGTGGCGCATCCCGACGCCCTCGTCATGTGCATTTCGGGCGAGGCGTCGTTCATGATGAACATCCAGGAACTCTCCACCATGGTGCAGTATCGCCTGCCCGTGAAGGTGTTCGTGCTCAACAACCAGTACATGGGCATGGTGCGCCAGTGGCAGGAGCTGATGCACGGCGGCCGCTACTCGGAGAGCTATTCCGCCTCCCTGCCGGACTTCTCCAAGCTCGCGGAGGCCTATGGCTGCGTCGGCCTGAAGGCGGAGAAGCCCGACGAGGTGGACGACCTCATCCACGACGCCCTGGGCACGGACCGGCCGGTGATCGCCGACCTGCGGGTGGAGTGGTCGGAGAATTGCTACCCCATGATCCCGTCCGGCAAGCCGCACAACGAGATGCTCCTGGGCCCGGCGCCGGACGTGGAACCGGCCGGGGACAGCGACAGCGAAAGCGCCCCGCTGGCCGAGTGAGCGGCGGCCGCGGGCCGGTGTTTTCGAGGGTACGCCCTTGCGGGCGTACCACCGCTACATGACGGCGGCTTTGGGGTTGGGGGTGGGACAGCGAATAAAGACAACCGGGAGACACGACGTGGCGGACCAGTCGAGCACCATCAACGACCACACCATCGCCGTCCTGGAGGACAACGAGGCGGGTGTGCTGGCGCGTGTCATCGGCCTGTTCTCCGGTCGGGGCTACAACATCGAGAGCCTGACGGTGGCCGAGGTGGACGAGGCCCAGCACCTGTCGCGCATCACCATCGTCACCTCCGGCACGCCCATGGTGATCGAACAGATCAAGGCGCAGCTCGGCCGCCTCATCCCCGTCCACAAGGTGAGCGATCTGACCCTCGACGGTCCCAGCGTTGAGCGTGAGCTGGCGCTGGTTAAGGTGCGCTGCACGGGCGAGCCGCGCGTGGAGGCGCTGCGCATCGCCGACATCTTCCGCGCCAACGCGGTGGATTCCGCCAACGATTCCTTCGTCTTCGAGGTGGTGGGCCGCCCCGACAAGATCACCGCCTTCATCGACCTCATGCGCCCGCTGGGACTGGTGGACCTGTCGCGCACGGGCGTGGTGGGCATCGCCCGCGGGCCCGAGAGTCTCTAGCCCGGATTTTGCACGGACTCGACGGGCATCGGTGGCGCTGGCACCGGCGCGCAGCCATCGCCTCCATGCAGGATCCGGGCTAGAAGGCGCCAACCGAAAAGGGGATGAACACGATGCGGGTTTATTACGACCGCGACGCCGACGTTAATCTCATCAAGAACCGCCGGGTGGCCGTCATCGGCTACGGCAGCCAGGGCCGCGCGCATGCCCTGAACCTGCGCGATTCCGGGGTCAGCGAAGTGGCCGTGGGCCTGCGCGAGGGCTCCGGCTCGCGCCGCAAAGCGGAGGCCGACGGGCTCAAGGTGATGACGCCCGCCGAGGCCGCCGGCTGGGGCGACGTGGTGATGATCCTGGTGCCCGACGAGCTGCAGCCCGAGCTTTACGAAAGCCGGATCGCCCCCAACCTGAAGCCGGGCGCGGCCGTGGCCTTCGCCCACGGCTTCAACGTCCATTTCTCGCAGATCGAGCCCGGCCCGGAGCTGGACTGCTTCATGGTGGCCCCCAAGGGGCCGGGCCACACGGTGCGCGCCGAGTATGAGCGCGGCGCCGGCGTGCCCTGCCTGGCGGCCGTGCAGCAGGACGCCAGCGGCAACGCCATGGAGCTTGCCGTGGCCTACGCCTCGGCCGTGGGCGGCGGCCGGTCGGGCATCATCGAGACCACCTTCCAGGAGGAGTGCGAGACCGACCTGTTCGGCGAGCAGGCGGTGCTGTGCGGCGGCGTCAGCCACCTCATCACGGCCGCCTATGAAACCCTCGTGGAGGCCGGCTATTCGAAGGAAATGGCGTTTTTCGAGTGCATGCACGAGGTGAAGCTCATCGTGGACCTCATCTACGAGGGCGGCCTCGCCAACATGCGCTATTCCGTGTCCAACACGGCGGAGTACGGCGACTACCTGTCGGGCCCGCGCGTCATCGACGAGCGGGTGAAGGACAACATGCGCGCCGTCCTGGGCGACATCCAGTCCGGGCGCTTCGCCCGCGACTGGGTGCTGGAGAACAAGGCCGGGCAGGCGGAATTCAAGGCCATGCGGGCCCGCTGGGCGCGGCACGACGTGGAGGAAGTGGGCGAGCGCATGCGCGGCATGATGCCGTGGATCGCCCAGAACCGCCTGGTCAACAAGGACCGCAACTAGAAGGCGGCGGGCCCGGCGCAGCGCGCCGGGCCTTGTCGGACCCCGCCCGAACCTTTATTAAGAAGGTCGTAATCGTCGTGATGCCACCGTACCGGCGCGCGTAGGGCGGCACCGGCGCCACGAGCGGCAGGAGGGCGGCATGAGCGCCCAGGGCGAGAACAACCGCGTCACCATCTTCGACACCACCCTGCGCGACGGCGAGCAGTCGCCGGGCGCGGCCATGAACCGCGAGGAGAAGGTGCGCGTCGCCCAGGCCCTGGAGGCCATGGGCGTGGACGTCATCGAGGCCGGCTTCCCCGCCGCGTCCGAGGGCGACTTCGAGGCCGTCGGCACCATTGCCCGCGAGGTGCGCGAAAGCAGTGTCTGCGGCCTGGCGCGGGCGCGCCGCAAGGACATCGACCGGGCCCACGAGGCTATCCGCGCCGCGCCCCGCCACCGCATCCACACCTTCATCTCCACCAGCCCCCTGCACATGACCCACAAGCTGGGCATGGACCCGGAAGCCGTGGTGGAGGCCGTGCACGACAGCGTCACCCACGCGCGCGGCCTGGTGGACGATGTGGAGTGGTCGGCGGAGGACGCCACGCGCACGGACCCCGACTTCCTGTGCCGCTGCGTGGAGACGGCCGTGAAGGCGGGCGCCGGCACGGTGAATATTCCGGACACGGTGGGCTACTCCTTCCCCGAGGAGTACGGCAGCCTCATCCGCATGCTGCTGGAGCGCGTGCCGGGCGCCGACGCCATCAACCTCTCCGTCCACTGCCATGACGACCTGGGGCTCGCCGTGGCCAACTCCCTGGCCGCCGTGCAGAACGGCGCGCGCCAGATCGAGTGCACCATCAACGGCCTGGGCGAGCGCGCCGGCAACGCCGCCCTGGAAGAGGTGGTCATGAGCCTGCGCACGCGGCGCGACCGGCTGCCCTTCGGGCACGGCGTGCGCACCGAGCACATCATGAAGACCTCGCGGCTGGTGTCGGCCTTCACGGGCTTCCAGGTGCAGCCCAACAAGGCCATCGTGGGCCGCAACGCCTTCGCCCACGAGGCGGGCATCCACCAGCACGGCGTCATGGCCAACGCCCAGACCTACGAGATCATGACGCCGGAATCCGTGGGGCTCACGGAATCCAACCTGGTGCTCGGCAAGCATTCGGGCCGGCACGCCTTCCGCGCCAAGCTGGAAGAGCTGGGCTATGCCCTGGACGAGGCGTCCGTGGACGACGCCTTCGCCCGCTTCAAGGCGCTCGCCGACCGCAAGAAGGAGGTCTTCGACGAGGACGTGGTGGCGCTGGTGGACGATGCCGTCCACGCCCACGGCGAGCGCGTGCGCCTGAACGACCTGGACATCCATTGCGGCACCCGCACCCGCCCCCAGACGGCGGCGCTCAGCGTCATGGTGGACGGCGCGGAACGCACGGCAACGCGCGAGGGCGACGGCCCGGTGGACGCCATCTTCAACGCCATCCGCGCCGTCGTCCCCAACGAGGCACGGCTGCAGCTCTATCAGGTCCACGCCGTCACCGGCGGCACCGACGCCCAGGCGGAGGTGACGGTGCGCCTGGAGGCGGGCGAGCGGACCTACAACGGGCAGGGCGCCGACACGGACACCCTGGTGGCCTCCGCGCGGGCCTACCTGGCGGCGCTCAACAAGCTGTTGAACCAGAAAACCAAGGAGGGTGAAGACCTCCTCTCCGCGTAGCGCCCGGGCGCGGGCATTGGGGGGACGCGGGGACCCGGCAACAAGGTGGGATACGCTCGATGTTTTCCGGACTGATGGGGTGGATGTCGGCCGACATGGCCATCGACCTGGGGACGGCCAACACCCTGGTTTACGTCAAGGGGCAGGGCATCGTCCTCAATGAGCCGTCGGTGGTGGCCATCGCCGAGGTCAAGGGGAAGAAACAGGTGCTCGCCGTGGGCGACGAGGCCAAGCAGATGCTCGGCCGCACCCCCGGCAACATCCAGGCCATCCGGCCGCTTCGGGACGGCGTCATCGCCGACTTCGAGGTGGCGGAGGAGATGATCAAGCACTTCATCCGCAAGGTGCACAACCGGCGCAGCTTCGCCAGCCCGCAGATCATCGTCTGCGTGCCCTCGGGCTCCACGGCGGTGGAGCGCCGCGCCATCCAGGAATCGGCCGAGGCCGCCGGGGCGCGCCGGGTCTACCTCATCGAGGAGCCCATGGCCGCGGCCATCGGCGCGGGCCTGCCCGTCACGGAGCCCACGGGCTCCATGGTGGTGGACGTGGGCGGCGGCACCACGGAAGTGGCGGTGCTGTCCCTGGGCGGCATCGTCTATTCGCGCTCCGTGCGCGTGGGCGGCGACAAGATGGACGAGGCCATCATCGGCTACATCCGCCGCCACCATAACCTGCTCGTGGGCGAGGGCTCGGCCGAACGCATCAAGAAGGACATCGGCTCCGCCTGCCAGCCCGAGGAGGGCGAGGGTGCCAGCCTGGAGATCAAGGGCCGCGACCTCATGAACGGCGTGCCCAAGGAGCTCATCGTCACCGAGGCCAACGTGGCCGACAGCCTGGCGGAGCCCGTGGGCGCCATCATCGAGGCGGTCAAGGTGGCGCTGGAGCACACGGCGCCCGAGCTGGCCGCCGACATCGTGGACAAGGGCATCGTCCTCACCGGCGGCGGGGCGCTTTTGTCCAACCTCGACTTCGTGCTTCGCCATTCCACCGGCCTGCCCGTGTCCATCGCCGACGACCCGCTGTCCTGCGTGGCCATGGGCACCGGCCGGGCGCTGGAGGAGATGAAGAAGCTCAAGCAGGTGCTGACGAGCATGTACTAGCCGCGGTGGAAGGGCCGCGAGCATGAGTCTCAGACCGGGTTCCATGGGCCGTTTCACGGCATTGCGCGCCCTGGCGCAGCGGTTCGCCTTCGCCGCGCTGGTCCTGGTGGCCCTCGGGCTCATGCTGCTGGGCCGGGCCGACGCGCCCGTGGTGGAGAGCGCCCGCACGGCCGTGGCCGATGCCGTGAGCCCGGCGCTCGCCGTCTTCTCCCGGCCCGCCAACGTGGTCGCCGAGACCGTCACCAACCTGCGCGAGCTGGCCGAGCTGCGCCGGGAGAACGCCCGCCTGCGCGAGGCCAACGCCCGGCTCCAGCACTGGCAGACCGTGGCCCGGCGCCTGCGCGTGGAGAACAAGCGGCTGCGCGATCTGCTCAACTTCGTGCCCATGCCCGGGGCGGAAAGCGTCAGCGCCCGCGTCATCGCCGACACGGGCGGCAGCTTCGCGCGCAGCGTCATCGTCGCCGTGGGCCGGGAACACGGCGTCGAGGTGGGCGAGGCGGTGGCCACGGGCGAGGGCCTGGTGGGCCGTGTGGAAGCCGTGGGCCGGCGCTCGGCGCGCGTCCTGCTCCTTACCGACCTGAACTCGCGCGTTCCCGTGAAGGTACAGCGCACCGGGGCGGCGGGCATGCTCGCGGGCGACAACGCCAACCGCCCGCGCCTTCTGTATGCCGACGACAGCCGCGTGAAGAGCGGCGACCGCATCGTCACCTCGGGGGACGGGGGCGCCTTCCCGCCCGGGTTGCCGGTGGGTGTGGTGGTTTCCGCGGGCAAGGAAGACGTG